>CASGDV010000137.1 GCA_949300335.1 uncultured Bacteroidales bacterium
TCCCTGAAGGTTGTCCCCATGTCGCTCTGGACATACTTCGAGCCGCGGCATCTGTCCCTTTCCCCGACGGTCCGCGCTCCGATATGCTTCACGGAAAAATCATTGTCGAAGGCAGCTCCGTAAACGGTTCCGGTGCCCGGAGTTCCGCCGGTGCCGGATGCTTCCGGGCCATTGCCAAGAAACAGGTCCGATATTGCGGCAAATGCCGCTCCGCTGCGGCTTTTGTCTACCTCGGAAAGGTCCTTATGTCTTGCGGCATATACATCCGGTCCGCGGAGGCGCCCTTCCATCTTCCGCCATACGGACACGCGCCCCGTTATATCTGCCATACCGTCCTCTCCGGTCCGTATGCATGTCATTGCGGAAGCCTGGTCTGCAGTGAATGAACAGACCTTGAGGCAAAGGCCGCAGTCCGTACATTTTACGGTATCTGTCACAGGATAAAGAAAACCCGTTCTGTCACTTTGCATGGTGATTGCTCCCGAAGGGCATATGTTTGCACAAGCCGAGCATCCGCAGCATTGTTTTTTGTCTTCTATTCTTATCATGGTCTTTCCTCCACTGTCACCGGTAAGTCATTTTCCGTTCCGTGACAGCCTGCTTCTTATCGCGGCTCGGAAGCGTTTCTTTTCATCTTTCTTCAATCCCGCAAGCCAGATTGCCAGGACAGCGGACAATACGCACAGGGCACAGTTCGCCAGAGCTCCGGCATGTGTATGCACATTGAGCGGTATTATACTTTCAGACATCAGTTTCATAAAAGACATGGGAAGTATCACCGATGCTGCTGTCACATATATTATATTAAGGTATACTTTAATGAGGAAGTCTCCTGCATCAAGCCCTATCATTTTCCTTAGAAGTATTATTCTGGCAATAAAACAGGCAATGGAAATACAGATGGCCACTACATATACTGTTTCCGGAACAGCGCCGAGACGCAGCAGCACATATGCGACCGGAAGATTCATCAGCTGGAGTCCTCCTACAATCAGCTGGTAGTTCCTGATGTTTCCGGTTGCCAGCATTGCGGTTATCAGTGGCGAAGAAATCGTTTCATGCATCGAGAAGAGCAGTATCAGCCTTACGAATGCAGCGGAATGGTCCGGGACTTCGACCAGCCACAGCTCCAATATATAAGAGGTATTGAAAAGTATCGGAAGGGACAGGACCAGAAGCAGGTAATATGAAAATCGTGTTCCCTGATAAATCAGTCCCATCATGTCCTTCCACTGGCCGCAGGCATAGGATTTTGTTATCTGGGGGCTCAGCGCCTTCATGAAATTGTTGACGAAGCTGTTCACGGCACCGTTTATCTGGGTTGCTATTCCGCTTGCGGCATTGAGGGCCGTTGTTCCGAAGACGTTTAGCAGAATGTTTCCTCCCTGGTCCCGGAGAACGGCGGAAGAGGCGCCGATGAAATTCCATCCCGCGAAACCGGTCATCTGTTTCAGCACGGTTCTGTCGAAGCGGATTCTTGTTCTTGATTCCGGGAAATGTTTCTTGCAGTAGGTGCCGTAAATAATACGCACGATGGTTGCGACCACGCACAGAAGGAATGAATAGGTCACGAGCTTGTCCGGCACCGAAAAGGTTATGGCGACGGCGACGGCAAGTTTTCCGAGTGCTTCGAAGATTCCTATATATGCGAATGCCGACATTCTTTCATGCGCTATAATCAGTGCATTGTATGGTATGCTTATCAGGTTGACGACAAATGTGATTACCGAGAAATGCAGCACCCATGTCGCTGCCCGGATACGTTCAGGGTCGATGGTCATTTTGTTGCCTATGAACCAGATACCTGCAGTTTCGGCGGCCAGTGCTATTACGAGGCCTATTCCGGCCTGTATTATTACCGATGAGGAAAATATCAGTTTCAGTTTGTCTTCATCTCCCTTTCCCAGCTCATAGGTTATGAATCGGGTTATTGCTGATGACAGCGATCCGGTAAAGACGGTAAAAAGTGTCACTACGCCGCCGACAACGTTATAGACGCCGTAATCGTTTTCTCCCAGGGTTGCGAGCACCACCCTGGAAGTGAAAAGTCCTACAATCAGGATGAGGAACATCCTGACATACAGAAATAATGTATTTTTTGCAATCTGTTTCTTGTCGAACATGTCACCTTACATTCCTGCGGACCAGATGATATATGCACTTGGACGGCAGTATTCTCAGCAGCAGATAATTGAACGGTCCGCGATGGAAACTTGAAGCTATTTTCCTGCCGTATCTGATGCTGTCCTTCGTCTGCTCGTAGGTGTGCCTGGAAGCATATCTCGACAATGCAATCTTGTACCAGTATACTATCGACGGGAGTTTCACCCTTCCCGGTACTCCTGCTATTATGAAATAGATTTTCTTTATGACTTTCTTGAAGTCATTGATGCTGAATTCATATTTTTCATAGAAATCGGCCGGGAAATAGTAATTGTATCCGGCTTCCGGTATTGCTACCACGTCCGCTATCCAGGATATGTATTCCAGAACGAAGTCTTCATCCTCGAATACGGTGAAGCTTTCATCAAAGCGTATATTGTGCGCATCGATGACCGACTTCCTGAACAGTTTGTTCCAGATGAACTGCAGCTGCCGTTCCTTCAGCAGGGTTTCCAGAATGATATCCGGTTCCATGAAGACTGTTCGCCTGGTGACGGATTCCTTTCTCGGCACCGGGTTATCGGAAAGGTCCATCCTGTATATGTTGTATCCGCATACTACCAGGTCTGCATTCGGTGTTTCTTCATACATTGCTTCCAGCCAGCGCGGTACGGCCGTATCGTCACTGTCGCAGAATGCTATCCATTCTCCTTCCGCAAGGGAGATACCGGCGTTCCTGGCAGCTGAAACTCCTTTGTTTTCCTGATGTATCACCCTGATCTGGGGATATTTTCCGGCGTAATCATCTATTATTTCCGGAGTTCTGTCCGTACTGCCGTCATCGACAAGGATGATTTCCGTATTGTCGATGAAAGTCTGTGCGACAAGGCTGTCCAGACATCTGGCGATTGTCGGTTCCGCATTGTAGATTGGAACAATGACCGAAACATCTACATTCCTTTCCATAGTATTCTATATTCCTTTCTGTTTTCCAACATAATTCACGTCCGTATCCATATGGTCCACGTCAGTGTCCACCTGGCTATCTTCCGTGTCCTCATGGTTCACTGCCTGCATGTACCGGCATCCGCTAATTTAGCTATATATTCAAATAACTCAAAATCAAAATTGACATAAATCCGTAAATTTGCTCAAATGACGAATATTGTGTAATTTTGCAAAGATATGGCGCTTATATATCTGCCATCGATAATCGCGGCATGGTTTGATGGTGTCGTATGATTGTCTTAAGTGAAATGTATTAAAATTGAATAGAGATGAAGAAAGCTTACGTATTTCCAGGACAGGGTTCACAGTTCCCGGGTATGGCAAAGGACCTGTATGAAAACAATCCCTGCGCGAAGGATATGCTTGAGAAAGCAAATGAGATTCTTGGATTCAGAATCACAGATATAATGTTTAACGGGACTCCGGAAGAGCTGAAGGCTACAAAGGTTACGCAGCCTGCAGTATTCCTTCATTCCGTTGCGCTTGCAAAATGTTACAATGATTTTCATCCCGATATGGTTGCCGGACATTCTCTCGGAGAGTTTTCGGCTTTGACGTCTGCCGGTGCAATGGATTTCGAGGATGCCCTCAAACTTGTTTCCATCAGGGCTATGGCTATGCAGAAGGCTTGCGAGATCAAACCGTCCACAATGGCTGCCATCATTGCTCTCCCAAATGAGAAAGTTGAGGAAATCTGCGCTTCCTGCAGCGGTTTCGTGGTTCCTGCCAATTATAACTGCGACGGTCAGGTCGTGATTTCCGGTGAAGTCGATGCTGTAAATGAAGCTTGCGAGAAGATGAAGGCTGCCGGTGCCAAAAGGGCTCTTGTGCTTCAGGTTGGCGGTGCGTTCCATTCCCAGCTCATGGAGCCTGCAAGGGAAGTTCTCGCCGAGGCTATCGAAAAGACGTCTTTCAAGACTCCGGTATGCTCTGTTTACCAGAATGTGACTGCACTTCCTTCCACCGATCCTGAGGTGATAAAGGCAAATCTTCTGACCCAGCTTACTTCTCCGGTGAAGTGGACGCAGAGCGTGAAGAACATGCTTGCAGACGGTGCAGGATATTTCATGGAAATGGGTCCGGGCAATGTGCTTCAGGGACTTATCAGGAAAATCGGCGGTGCAGACATTACGATTGAAGGCATTTCTTCCCTGTAAACCGGGATTTTTCGTATTTCAATTCAAATATCACGTCTTATTAATAGTGTTTAATTTATGGGTAAATCTGATAAACTGATTGTTGGTATTACTCAGGGAGACGGCAACGGAATAGGATACGAGGTCATAATCAAGGCTCTTGCAGACGAAAGGATACTGGATATATGTACTCCTGTCATTTATGGTTCTTCTAAGATTTTCGGATTTTACAAGAAACATATACATAATCTGGAACAGCCTATAAATACCAATGTGATCAGTTCCGCGAAGGACGCGCATGACAAAAGAGTGAATATCGTCAATTGCCTTCCCGACAACATATTCGTGGAGCCGGGGCAGCCTACTCCCGAGTCTGCAAAGTCTGCCATGACTGCACTCAAGTGCGCATTGGATGAGATTAAGCAGGGATACATCGATGTTCTTGTCACCGCTCCCATCAACAAGAGGGCGATGGTCAACGAGGGGTTCGGGCATACTGGTCATACCGAATATCTTGAAAAGGAATTCGGTGTGGATGATGTAGCCATGATTATGGTTTGCGATCAGTTGAAGGTCGGGGTTGTGACAGGACATATTCCTTTGAGGGATGTCATGTGCTCTCTGTCTACAGAACTGATTGTGAAGAAACTGAGGCTGATGAATGCTTCTCTTGAAAGGGATTTCGGTATAATATCGCCGAAAATTGCAGTTCTTGGTCTGAATCCTCATTGCGGGGACGGCGGTCTGCTCGGCGATGAGGAGCAGTCCATAATTCTTCCTGCCGTGCAGGCAGCGAACGAGGAGGGAATCCTTGCTTTCGGTCCTTATTCTCCGGACGGTTTCTTCGGTCTTGGAAACTACAGCAAGTTCGATGCGGTTCTTGCCATGTACCATGACCAGGGACTGACTCCTTTCAAGGCTCTTGCCTTCGAATTGGGTGTGAATTATACGGCAGGACTGCCTATCGTCAGGACTTCGCCTGACCACGGTACCGCCTACGACATGGCCGGTAAGGATCTGGCAGATCCTCATTCCATGATTTCGTCCATCTACACGGCTATCGACATATTCCGTCACAGGAAGTCCTATGACGAGATGCAGGCGAACAAGATGAAAATCCAGGTGCCTGACAACGAGATCAAGCCCAACGGCGGACGCATCATCGAATAGCACCTGCCCGGACACATCTCCGGGCGAGTCCCTGAGCAGAATAACAGGACATATTCCTTCAGAAAACTATAAAATCGGATGCCTTACATTCATTGTATAGCATCCGATTTTTCAATAATCACATATAATCAGATTATTTTTTGTGTGCTGAAACACTTTTTTAATACACGATTTCTCCCGGACAAGATATGTTCAGCATTTTGTCAAAAAACTTAAATCATGTATTTTTGCCGGACAAACTGCCAAAAGTATTTTAAACCTAATAGACAATGAGCGAAAGACCACCCATATTCCTTTACACTGACGGCGCATCTAGCGGTAATCCAGGTCCGGGAGGATATGGAGCAATCCTGAAATGTGCAGGTTTTGAAAAAGAAATGTCAGGAGGATTCGAGAAAACTACCAATAACCGTATGGAGTTGCTTGCGGTCATCAAAGGTCTTGAAGCCATAAAATGGGACAAGGCGGTAGTGCACATTTTCAGTGATTCCACCTATGTGGTCAATGCAATCAACAAAGGATGGCTGGCTACATGGGAGAAGAAGGGGTTTGCAAAAGTCAAGAACCCGGATCTGTGGCAAAGGTTCATTCCGCTTTACCGGAGACATGACATCACTTTCCACTGGATCAAAGGCCATGCCGGGCATCCTGAAAATGAGCGCTGCGATGCACTCGCCGTAAATGCTGGTTCGGGTGCGGCAGCCAAAGGCATCAAACTGCCTCCGGACCCCGGATATACCGAAACAGTCTGAATGTTTCATTAAAGCTTTATTCCCCGCCTCATTTCATCTCATTTCATCTCATTTCATTTCATAAGTTACTTCCTTTATTTCATAATCTGTTTTAGCTGTTTCATACAATAGTGATACTATACCCCGGCTGGCTTATAATTTGTAGTATCTTTGTCTGCTGTTAACCAATTAATTTTTAAATTATGGAAAAAGGTAAATTCTATTCCGGGCTGTTCATCATGATCGGTCTGATTTTTCTCGGATTGATGCTTCCTAAAGCGGTATCTGATTTTCGTTCTTTTGACAGGACTGTTGCAGTTAAAGGCTTGTGTGAAAGAGAAGTAAAGGCGGATAAAGTGATCTGGCCATTGGTTTTCAAGGTAGTAGGAAATGATATTCAGACGGTATATTCGGATATCAACAGGAACAACGCAATCATTATGGATTTTCTTGTCAAAGGTGGAATCAGCCCTGAGGAAATCACAGTTTCAGTACCTACGATTTCCGACAAATATGCTCAGGAATATGGTAATAATGACAGGACATTCAGATATTTGAGTACAAATGTCGTGACTGTCTGCACTGCGGACGTGGACAAGGTTCTCGAATTGATGAACAGACAGACGGAACTGCTGAAACAAGGTATCGTAATAGGCTCCGAAAATGCATGGAGCAATCCAGTCGAATTCAAGTTCGAAGGTTTGAATGAGATCAAGCCGTCAATGATTGAAGAGGCTACGAAAAATGCGCGTGAAGCTGCGAAAAAGTTCGCTAAAGATTCAGGAAGCAGACTTGGAAAGATCAAGAATGCAAGTCAGGGGACATTCAGCATAGAGAACAGGGACAGCAATACACCGTATATCAAGAAAGTCAGGGTCGTATCTTCAGTTACGTACTATCTGAAAAAATAGTTTGATTCTACACATTTCGATTCTGCACATTTTATGGACTCTGCCGGGATTTTTTACTGACAGAGTCTTTTTTTTCACTTTTAATTGAGTTCCGGAACTGAGACATCTCTGTTCGGGAAGACATACCTGTTCGGGAAAATATTTCTGTTTCAGAAGACAGCCATGTTCAAGAAAGATATCCATGTTTCAGAAGGTATCCATGTTTCAGAAGGTATCCATGTTTCAGAAGGCATAGCATGTTCTAGAAGGTATCCATGTTCTAGAAGGCATAGCATGTTTCAGAAGGCATAGCATGTTTCAGAAGGCATAGCATGTTCTAGAAGGTATCCATGTTCTAGAAGGCATATCAGTTCGGAAGACATTCCAGAAGACCCCTCAGTCCCGGAGAACATCAATGTTCACAACAAAGTTTTCAGAATATTTGCATCGAGTCCGATGACCCTGGCAATCTGCTTCGGAGAAGCGCCATATCTGCGACGGAGTTCCCTTGCCACAATGTATCTGTTCTCTATACTGAGTCTATCCGGATGCGGTTGCTTGAACTCTTCCATACAAATCAATTCTGCAGACACGGAAAGTTCCATATCAGAATATCCTGATTTTGCGACTATTCCATCATCAATTTCATGTTCGATATCTCTGTTTTTTGAAAGAAGGTACAGAAGCCTGCGGGGAGAACCGAATACTCTTTCCGCTGCAGCGTATTCAACATACGAACCAGGCCATATTAGTCCGTCCTCACGTATCAGATAATGTTCCGGAAAAACAATTCTAGTTTTCAAAAGTGTTCTTATTTCAACGATTTTCAATTCAGAGATTTTTCTATATCCAGCTACATCCATACCTGGTTTGTATGAAAAATACAGTGAAGCTGAACTCCATGGATAATTCCATGGCATTACTTGAATTCCGGCGGCAACAGGATTCCGCATCACATAAGCCATAGCACTTTGCTGATATCCAGCATCATCAATCCTTTTAACAGTAATTTTCTGAGATTTTTCGGAATTACTGCTTTCATATCTGTTTCTGGCTCTTATAGTCCTGAGTCTTTTGTATTTTCTGATAAATGACAAGCACCTTGTTTCAGTCCCTTTTACAATGAAATGAACATGATTGCTCATCAGGCAAAAGCAATATATTTCTATTCCAGATGCCAAGGCACACACAGGAATATCGTTCATTCCGGATATATAGTCCGTATCATCCCGGAACATAATAGACCGGCTCATGCCGTCGGTACAGACATGGTAAAAATGATTATTCTGACCGTTCTCTCCCCTAGCTTCATTCTCTTTCACAAATCCTCCCATCTTCTCTTCTCCCCTCAACTCATCTGTAAATCAATAAAATACCAAGATCCGATATCCCAAGGCTATCAAATATGCTCTGGTCATCGGTTTGTAAAGCTAGTAAAAATATTTCACTTTACAGGCATAGATTTATGAGTTTTCCGACTATTACATTCCATCACGAAGTATCAATTACGAATTTTCTAACGCACAGCCTCTACCTGGCACCCTCTCGGATTATTCGCACCTTGTTATCCCGGCCCGACCATGACGACTCATTCCACGCGCATCTCAAACTTCGATAAAACCACTAATAATCAAACACTTATGAAGATTCATAGATGCGCGTGACTACAAAAAAAAGGGTCAAAAAGCATCACTCTTTCAAGATAAACTCTTACTAATCAGTCACTTACATAAAAAGCCCGCTGCGCGTGGGTAAAGCCCCTTGTATCAATCTGTGCGGCAAATGGTACTGCATATGATACTGCATAAGATACCGCAAATGATACTGCATAAGATACCGCATATGATACTGCATATGATACCGCATATGATACTGCATAAGACACCGAAAAAAATGACACACTGGTTTCCAGTGTGTCATTTTAATGATTGTACCCCCGTGCGGAATCGAACCGCAACCGTCAGAACCGGAATCTGAAATTCTATCCATTAAACTACGGAGGCGAACATCCGTGCAAAGATAATCAAGTTTATTGATTTTTAAACAGTATATCTGTCAAATAATGTATTGTTTTCCCTTTTAATGCCCCGGTGCCTCTGTCCTCCGACTGCCGTCAGTTTTGTTTGAGCCAGCGGTCGAGCCATTTGAAGTATTCCCGGTGCCAGAGCAGTGCATTCTGGGGTTTGAGAATCCAGTGGTTCTCGTCAGGGAAGATAAGAAGTCTGGATGGTACGCCCATCATCTGAGCTGCGTTGTATGCCGCCATTCCCTGGTCAACCGGAACCCTGAAATCCTTCCCTCCGTGTATTACCATGAGAGGAGTATGCCATCTGGTCACAAATTTATGAGGCGAGTTTTCATAATGTCTTACAGCCACCGGATTGCTGCTCCACGGGGATCCGCCCTGCCTGATTCCGCCGAAGGTTTCCCCGTCACCTTTCGGACCCACCGGTCCCCTGTCCGCGACACCGGTCTCCGGATCGATTTCACATTCATGCAGGCCGCCGTTATCCCAGTTGGGAAACCACATTTCCTCCGTTGTCATGTACATGTGCTCTTCGTTGAATATACCGGCATGGGCAATGAAAGCATCGAACGTGTTTTCATGGTTTCCGCACAGGTAGTACACGGAATAGCCTCCGTAGCTTGCCCCGCACGCTGCCATTTTCCCGACATATTTTTCGGATTTCAATTCTCTTGCCGCGGATAGATAGTCCTGAATATTCAGACCGCAGTAATCTCCGGATATCTGTTCCGTCCATTCCTGGCCGAAAGCAGTCGTTCCCCTTCTGTTGGGAAGAATGACTATATATCCCTGATTGGCCATCAGCTTGTAATTCCAGCGGTATGACCATCCCTGACTCAATGTTCCCTGAGGGCCTCCCAGACAAATGAGGATGGCAGGATATTTTTTCGAAGGGTCGAAACCCGGAGGAAGAAGCACCCATGTGAGCATCTGTTTTCCGTCGACGGTTTCGATGTATCTTGCCTGGGTCTCGTTCTTTGAGATTGAGGAGAGGATGTCAGAGTTCTCATCGGTGATTGGCTCATATCCGGCTTTCCCATCAGTCATCGTAACCGAGACAAGTTCGGTAGGAAAGTCCATGCTACACCATGATGTGAGCAAACGGGTTTCGTCGTCTTTTCCGATGACTGCGAAAGGAGAACTGAAATCATACCAGTCGTTCTCACCGGTAATACGGCGGATACATGGAATAACTTCATCGGAATCCTGACTGCCGGATCGATGGTTTGCGAAAGGCGATGCGGCAAAAATTCCCTGGAGTCCTTCGGCAAGGGCATTGAAATATATTGTTTTCGAGTCACTGCTCCATACCGGACCTGCAGCATTGTACTTGAAATTCATGGTAAGATCAGTCATACTCTTTACAACAGGGAGATTTATCCTGTCATCGGACATATCTTCGTCGGCCGTTGGAATTCCATAGTCAAGTTCCGCCAGCATAAGTCTTTGTTTGTCAGCTTCATACCCGTCTCTTTCCATGCTTATCCAGCAGAGGTATTTTCCGTCCGGAGACCATACCGGTTCGCTATCATATCCTCCGCCGTCCGTAATTTTCTCGGAACGTCCGTACATCACATCATATATGTATATTTCCGAATTGGTGGAAAATGCATATTTCTTCCCTTCCAGTTTCCGGCATGAATATGCAATCATGCTTCCGTCCGGGCTCCATGCCAGCTGTTCTATTCCGCTGAACGGTTCTGAAGGGAGTTCGTACTTGCCGGATTCGCCTGAGAGAATGTCTACGGATGTGGATTCGTCTATTGTTCCGCCGAAACTGAAATCGGAAACGAATGTATGGGGTATTGCAGTCACCCAATGGTCCCAATGTCTGTACATCAGGTCATCGGCCATATAGGCATCGGCCTTATCCAGATCCCTGTATTCGTCGGAAGGAGTATCGACACTGCCTTTGACGGTAGACACATACATCACCTTTGACTGGTCAGGCGAAAGTTTGAACTCGGATATGCCGGCCGGTATATCCGATATTTTTTCCATGTTTTTCAGGGAAGTTCCGCCCTTTCCGGCAACATAATCGGCCGTCCATATCTGTCCCTCCTTCAGGAATATGATTTTCTTTCCGTCATTGCTCCAGCGTGCATTGCTTATGCTTTTCCCGGAAAATGTAAGCTGAGTCCTGCCGCTGCCGTCAACATTGCATGTAAACAGGTTCCTGCAGGTTCTGTTCTCTCTGACGGATGTATAGGTTATACCGTAAAGAACCGTTTTGCCGTCCGGAGAGAGTTGGGGATCTGAAATGCGTCCGAGGGCGAGAAGGGCTTCCGGTGTCATCTTCCCGTCTGAAAGATGAAGAGTTTCCTTGCCGATATATCCCTCTTCATCGGTTTTTTCGTCATGTCTGTTCATAAAATAAACTATTGCTGCTATTGCACCTATCAGGAGGCCTATCCTGAATATACCCATGTAAGGATATGTTTTCTTTCCCATTTTATATGCTTGTTTTGGTTTTCAAATATCATTGGCGGTACATCTTCGCCGCATTTTCCAAAGTTTCCGCAACTTTCCTGCGCAGGTCATCCGGAGCCAGGACTTCGACTCTGTCCCTGTACTTGCAGAATTCCATCACAAGATTGTCGTTCGGGGATACAAAGATAGTGAAAACGGAATAATCGTCTGTTCTTTCTATCTCCTCCTGGGAATGATGAAGCGGAAGGTCCCTGATGAACTTGGCCTCATTCGCAATGGCCTTGAATTTCACTGTTACGGCCGGTCGGTCAGGAAGATATATTCCGAAACTTGTCTTGAACAGGTCATCCACATCGAAATCCCCGGGCAGGGCAAAACTTCGGCCAGTTACGGAAAGTCCGTTTATCCTGTCCATACCGTATACTCTTACTTCATTGCGCTGGAGGCAATAACCTACCAGATACCATCTTTTGTCATATTCCTTGACGGCATATGGTCTGATGTCATATAGGGTCGGCGCCGCACTCGTATACTTGTGGTATGCGATTTCTATTTCCCTGTTGTCTGTCATTGCTTCCATTATCGGTGCAAGGTATTTGTGTCCGGAAGGAATATCCTCAACCGATACTCTTCCTGACAGTCTTTCCTTTGCCATGGTCAGGAGGCTGTTGACCGAGAATGTATTTATCAGCCAGGAAACAGACTCCCTGCTGTCGCTGACATCTTCTCCGTATTTAATAAAGTATCTGTTCGTGCTGCGGTTGCATTCTATGGTAACGCCGAATATCTGCGATATGGCTTCCCGGTGGTTGTTGAATGTCCTCCTGCTGTAGGGATTGTCGAAACGGTCTTCCCATTTTCCGGATATCTCCGGCATGGAAAGCCCGTATTCACCGGCCCTTTCGAACAGTTGTATCAGCCATATATATTTGTTTATCAGTTCCGAAACCATATTGTTCAGCTTATTTTGCTATAATCTCTGATTCTGTATTTTTCTTTGCGGAGTTCGCGCTGGAGTATCGCATTTTCCGGGAGACTGAGAGTCGGGTCTTTCTCAAGTATCGCCGATGCGCATTCCCTGGCATCGCTCAACAGAAGGCCGTCTTTGGCCAGAGATGCGATGTTGAGTGTAATCGGGAGGCCGCTCTGCTGTGTTCCTTCCAGGTCTCCGGGTCCTCTCATCTTCATGTCCTCTTCCGCCAGCTCGAATCCGTTCTCAGTGGCGCACATCAGTTCTATGCGTTTCCGGGATTCCTTGCTGAGCTTGTAATCGGTCATAAGGATGCAATATGATTTTTCACTTCCCCGTCCTACTCTTCCCCTGAGCTGGTGAAGCTGGCTGAGTCCGAAACGTTCCGCACTTTCTATAACCATTACGGACGCATTGGGGACATCTACACCGACTTCTATGACCGAAGTCGCAACCAGTATGTCGGCTCTTCCGGCAACGAATGCGGACATGTTGAAGTTCTTGTCCTCATTGCTCTGCTTGCCATGTACTATCGCCGTTTTGTACGGAGGAAACGGGAAATCATGCACAATCTGCTCATAGCCTTTTTCCAGATTGCTGTAATCCATTTTCTCGCTTTCGAAGATAAGCGGATACACAACGAAGACCTGGCGTCCCTTTGCGATTTCATCCCTCATGAACTTGTTGAGGGCATACCGTTTGCCTTCCGTTGCATGCATGGTTTTGACCGGTTTTCTTCCCGGCGGGAGTTCATCTATCACGGATACGTCAAGGTCTCCGTAAAGTGTCATCGCAAGTGTTCTGGGGATAGGGGTGGCCGTCATCACAAGTATGTGCGGGGCCAGTCCGCATGAGGATTTTCTCCACAGTTTTGCCCTTTGTTCTACACCGAAGCGGTGCTGTTCGTCTACAATTGCCAGTCCCAGGTTTCTGAATACAACATTGTCCTCGATGAGGGCATGGGTGCCCACTATTATTCCTATGCTGCCGTCTTCAAGACCTGCATGTATTTCGCGTCTCTCCCCCACCTTTGTACTTCCTGTCAGCAAGGACACTTTCACGTCTGTCGGTTCAAGATATCTGCTGATATTTCTAAAATGCTGTTGTGCAAGGACTTCCGTCGGAGCCATGATACATGCCTGATATCCGTTGCCTGTTGCGATAAGCGCGCTCAGAACGGCCACCATGGTCTTTCCGCTGCCGACATCCCCCTGGAGAAGTCGGTTCATCTGCCTGCCGCTTTTCATGTCGTTCCTGATTTCCGTTATGACACGCTTCTGGGCTCCGGTAAGGGAATACGGGAGTGCCTGATAGCAGGCATTGAAGGCTTCACCCACCTTGGGCATGACGATTCCGTGCTCGTTCCGGCTTCTTATGTATTTCTGTTTGAGGAGTGAAAGCTGCAGGTAGAACAGTTCCTCGAATTTGAGTCTGTATCTGGCTTTTTCAAGTGCCTGGAGATCCTTCGGGAAATGGATATTCCTGAGGGCATAGCGCAATGGGACAAGTCCCTTTGATTTCAGGAGATATTCGGGAAGACTTTCCGCGACATCGGGAAGGGAGGCATTGAGTGCAGCCTCCATCATCCTGTTCATGGTTTTGGCCGTGATGCCGCTGTTTTTAAGTCTTTCGGTACTGGGATATATGCCGCTCATCGTCAATCCGGGCATAGTAATTCCTGATGTCTGAGCCGGGCCTGTCTGAGCCGGGACCGGGTCTATTTCGGGATGCACCATATTATACCTCCCGTTGAATGAGGAGGCTTTCCCGAAGAAAAGGTATTCTGTTCCGATTTTCAGTTTTGAAAACGCCCATTTGATTCCTTTGAAAAAGACGAGTTCCATCATTCCGGTGGTATCGGATACCATTACCGACATGCGACCTATGGTATTGAATCTGATTTCTTTCTCCGGAACGGATGAAAGGTCCATTACACTCCCCTTTTTGGCATGAAATTCTATCGAGACGACCTTTGCCCTGAGCTGTATGTATGCTGATGTGTCTGATACTGACGATATCGGGATTATGGAACTTCTGTCCATGTATCTGAAGGGATACAGCCTTATCAGGTCTCCGAAAGTATGTATCTGAAGCTCTTCCTTCAGCAATGATGCTCTCTTGGGACCTACTCCCTTGAGAAATTGTATGTCGCTGTCCAGTTCGCTCATCTTCCCTGTCTTTCGATTTTCCTCAAATGTCACATCATTCCAAATCACCGCTAAATTACAAAAAATACTGTTTATAAGGAGCTTTTCAGAGAAATTATGAGGTCCTTTTCAGAAAAAATGATTAATTTTGCGACCTTAGCATTTATGCGAACATATAACATACAACAAAAAATAACAGTTATGGCAAAAGAGAAAAAATTCATTACTTGTGACGGTAACTATGCAGCCGCGCACATCGCTTATCTTTTCAGCGAGCATGCTGCTATTTACCCTATCACTCCTTCGTCTACTATGGCAGAATATGTGGACGAATGGGCTGCACAAGGAAAAAAGAACCTTTTCGGTGAAGTGGTGAAGGTAACTGAAATGCAGAGCGAAGGAGGAGCTGCAGGAGCAGTTCACGGTTCTCTTCAGGCTGGTGCCCTTACGACAACGTTCACCGCATCCCAGGGTCTTCTTCTTATGATTCCTAACATGTACAAGATTGCAGGTGAAATGCTTCCTACGGTATTCCATGTATCTGCACGTGCGCTTGCTTCGCATGCCCTGTCAATCTTCGGAGACCACCAGGATGTGATGGCATGCCGTCAGACCGGTTTTGCAATGATTGCTTCGGCTTCCGTACAGGAGGCTCTGGACATGGCTGCAGTGGCTCATCTTTCTACAATAAAGTCCAGCATTCCTGCAATCCATTTCTTTGACGGTTTCCGTACTTCACACGAAATCCAGAAGATAGAACTCATAGATGAGGACGACCTCAGGAAAATGATCAGCACCAAGTCTCTTGCAAAGTTCAGGGCAAAGGCTCTGAATCCTGATTCTCCGGTTACGCGCGGTACGGCACAGAACGGAGACGTATATTTCCAGGCAAGAGAGGCTTGCAACCAGTATTACGAGGCTGTTCCTGATATCGTTGCAAGATATATGGGAGAAATCAGCGAAGTAACGGGCAGGAACTACCGTCCTTTCGATTATTACGGTGCTCCGGATGCCGAGAACATCATCATCGCGATGGGTTCCGTTACCGAGACTGTCAAGGAGACTATCGATTATCTTGCGTCGAAAGGCAAGAAATACGGTCTCATAATCGTACGTCTTTACAGGCCTTTCTCTGCAAAATATTTCATGAAGGTGCTTCCTAAGAGCGTAAGAAGAATCGCCGTTCTTGACAGGACCAAGGAGCCTGGATCTCTCGGAGAGCCATTGTTCCTCGATATCAAGGCTCTGTTCCAGGGCAAGGACAATGCTCCTCTCATCGTCGGCGGACGTTACGGTCTTTCTTCTAAGGACACTACTCCTGCACAGATCGTGTCTGTTTACGAAAATCTCGAATTGGCTGAGCCTAAGGACGGTTTCACCATCGGAATCGTGGATGACGTGACATTCAAGTCACTCCCTGCAAAGGAGGAAATAAGCATCGTCAAACCAGGTACTACGGAATGCAAGTTTTACGGTCTCGGTTCAGACGGTACCGTCGGTGCCAACAAGAATACCATCAAGATCATCGGTGAGCACACTCCTAAATACTGCCAGGGTTATTTCGACTATGATTCAAAGAAATCAGGCGGATACACTTGTTCTCACTTGAGATTCGGAGATTCTCCTATCCTTGCGCCATATCTTGTTTCCACTCCTGATTTCGTGGCTTGCCATGTTCCTTCCTATCTTTACAAATATGATGTATTGAAAGGAATCAAGGAAAACGGAACACTGCTTCTCAACAGTCTCTGGGATGAGGAGGAAACCTTGAAGAGGATTCCGGACAACGTAAAGGCCATCATCGGGAAGAAGAATATTTCGCTTTACATAATCAACGCTACCAAGATTGCTGCGGAAATCGGTCTCGGCGGTAGGACTAACACCATTCTCCAGTCCGCATTCTTCAAGATTACAGGCATTATTCCTTACGAGGATGCTGTCGCATACATGAAGAAAGCTATCGACAAGAGCTACGGCAAGAAGGGTGAAAATGTCGTGAAGATGAACTACGCTGCTGTAGACAGAGGCGGCGAGTACACAAAGGTAGAGATTCCTGCCGACTGGAAGGATATCACTGCAAAATTCGAGAATCCGAACAAGGACAGGCTTGCTCCAGGCTTTGTGAAAGATATTGCAGACGTTGTAAACGCACAGTGCGGTGACACTCTTCCGGTAAGTGCATTCAAGGATGATGCCGACGGTACGATTCCTTCAGGAACTGCCGCTTACGAGAAGAGGGCCATTGCTGTTACCGTTCCGGAGTGGAAAGCTGAAAACTGTATCCAGTGCAACACTTGTTCATTCGTATGTCCTCATGCTGCCATCCGTCCGTTCCTTCTTACTGAAGAAGAAGCTGCTGCAGCTCCTGCAGGTATCAAGATGGCTCAGGGTAAGGCTGTATTCAAAGAATACAAGTTTGCTGTTTCCGTTTCAGTAGCAGACTGTACAGGTTGCGGAAACTGTGCGGATGTATGTCCTGCTAAGGAAAAGGCTCTCGTAATGGTTCCTGCAGACGGTCAGGAAGCAGAGCAGGCAAATTTCGATTACCTGCATGCTCATATAGGCTACAAAGATACTGTCCAGTCTAAGAGCCAGAACATCAAGAACGCTCAGTTCTCACAGCCTCTGTTCGAGTTCTCCGGTGCTTGTGCAGGTTGTGGTGAGACTCCTTATATCAAGACTATTACCCAGCTGTTCGGAGACCGTATGATGATTTCCAACGCTACGGGCTGTTCTTCAATCTATGGTGCATCGTTCCCTGCATCTCCTTATTGCACGAATGCACAGGGTCACGGTCCGGCATGGGCCAACTCTCTGTTTGAGGACAATGCGGAGTTCGGTCTCGGAATGAAGCTCGGTTCGGACAGGGCGCGTGCAACAGTTGCCAGACTCATGGAGCAGGGTCTTGCTTGCTCATGCTGCACCGACGAGATGAAGGCTCTGTTTACAAAATGGCTTGAAAACCGCAATGACGGTGCAATCACCAGAGAGGTTGCTGATGCACTTGTTCCTTTGATGGAAGCATGTTCTTGCGACACATGCAAGGCTCTTCTCGAATACAGGCACTTCATCCCTTCACGCAGCCAGTGGATCTTCGGCGGTGACGGTTGGGCATATGATATCGGATACGGCGGACTCGACCATGTACTTGCATCGGGCGAAAATGTGAATGTCCTCGTTCTTGATACCGAGGTTTATTCGAATACCGGAGGACAGTCATCCAAATCAACTCCTGCCGGTGCAATCGCCAAATTTGCGGCTTCAGGAAAGAAAGTTCGCAAGAAAGATCTCGGTATGATGGCTATGAGCTATGGTTACGTTTATGTTGCACAGGTTGCAATGGGTGCAAGCCCTGCACAGTTCTTCAATGCAATCAAGGAAGCAGAGGCATATGACGGTCCTTCACTCATCATAGCTTACGCACCTTGTATCAACCATGGTCTGAAAGCCGGTATGGGTCTCAGCCAGAAAGAGGAGAAACTTGCAGTCGAATGCGGTTACTGGCATCTGTACAGGTACAATCCTGCTCTCGAAGGAACTGACAAGAATCCGTTCAGCCTCGACAGCAAGGAGCCTGACTGGAGCAAGTTCCAGGACTTCCTGAAAGGTGAAGTACGTTTCGCATCGCTTTACAAGATGTTCCCTGACAAGGCTGCAGAACTTCTTCAGAAGACCGAAGAGTTCGCAAAAGTACGTCTTGAGACATACAAGAGACTTGCAAAATAAGCGGTATATCATTTATACCTGTAACAGGAAAGGGGCTGGCTCATAT
>CASGDV010000138.1 GCA_949300335.1 uncultured Bacteroidales bacterium
TTTCCTGTGAACATAGGCAGACGGATCAATTGGTCAGCCCAAAGTTACGATTCAAGTCGTGTACACGAAAAAACCTTTGTAATTAACTAAAAATTAAACAATTATAAACTTTTAACAGTCCCTTAACGGGACACTAGTGAATAATTATCATACAACTTCTGAACTGATGGCAAAGCTTTCCTGCAATCAGGACAACCGGTATTGAAAAACACTATACACGAAACATGTCCGTCAAGCGTTCTGTCAGAAACCATGGTCCCGTCAGACATTCTTACAGCAAATACAGGCAATTTGTCCCCCGGTTCCAGGACATTACCTCCGATTTTTCCATCATCAGAACGAATGCATGAGACTACGGATGCTGCATACATAATGACAGAAAGGAATATGGCAAGACGGCTCATAAGACAAATCGCTTATGAATGCGAAAATATATCAACCGGTAATCTTCTGCAAATGTTTTTCATGAAACCAAACATGGGCATGGCTAAAAAATTGTATTAATCCTGCCAGTTTCATATATTTGTACATACAAAACAGTTAAAGTTCAGACACATAATCATCGCATAATTATGAAACACCTGAAAACACGAATTCTCCATGCAATCATTTTGGGATTGATTCCTTTTCTTGCAAATGCACGAACCGGAGAGAAAAGGCCGTCGGAATATGTCGACATGTTTATCGGGACATCCAATTCAAGATGGATGCTCGGTCCTTATGCACAGGTACCATTCGGCATGGTACAGCTCGGACCCGACAATCAGGGAAACGTATGGATGGGAGGATATGAATATTCAATAAACAACGTCTCCGGATTCAGCCATCTCCACGCATGGACGATGGGAGGTCTCATGATTATGCCTGCAACTGCAGACCTGGCCCTGAGCAATCCGTCAACGGACTCCCCTTACCTGGGAGCTAATGCAGGATACCACTCACGCATAATGAAGGAAACGGAAAAAGCATCTCCAGGATACTATTCAGTAGAACTTTATGACCATAAAGTCAAGGCGGAACTGACAGCTACGACCCACTGCGGAGTACACAGATACACATTTCCGGAAATGAAGGAATCAAGGATACTCATAGACCTGCTCTTCCCTACCGAATGGGATTACGGATTTTCCGTAAAAGACGCAGCCATAACGAAGGTCAGTGACACGGAACTTGAAGGATATGCCATGTGCCAGTCCGGCCCGTGGAGCTGGTGGAATGAATACAAGTTGCATTTTGTTCTTAAGTTCGACCGTCCTTTCGACAGACTTGACGGCTGGAATGCTCAGGGAATCCATACGGACATCAATGAAATAAAAGGCAGCGGAGACATCGGCGCATTCCCGATATATGAAACTTCCGAAGGTGACGTCATTACGGTATGCTCGGGACTTTCACTTGTAAGCATCAGTCAGGCAAGACTGAATATGGAAACAGAGCTCGGCAGACTTGATTACGACTTTGACAAGGTTGCGGAAGCCGCCCGGAACGAATGGGATACTCTTTTGGGAAAAATAAAAATAGAAGGAGGAACAGAAAAAGACAAGGTAAAATTCTATACCAACCTGTACAGGGCATTTGCCGGGAAACAGACATGGAGCGATGTCAACGGCAAATACATTGATGCCATGGAAGAGGAAAGACAGCTGGAAAGCGGAAAGATGTACGGAGGCGACGCATTCTGGAATTCGTACTGGAATCTGAACGGATTATGGTCAATCATATCTCCTGAAATCATAGACAACTGGGTCACAACCCAGCTGGAAATGTTCAGGCACACAGGCTGGACCTGCAAGGGCCCTGCCGGACTCGAATACTCGGGAATAATGGAAGGCTCGCATGAAACCGCGCTCATGGTCTCCGCATACAGGAAAGGCATACGCAAGGACGGCAGGGAAATATATGAAGCAGTCCTGAAGAACGTGACTGAACCTGGAATCAACCATCCTGGAGGAGGCAATGCAGGCAATCCGCTGCTGGACAAGTATATTGAATACGGTTACATGCCTATGGAATACGGCGTGATATCCAAGACCCTGGACTATGCCTACGATGACTGGTGTGTAGCACAGATGGCGTATGCCGTAGGAGACAGGAAAAAAGGACGGGAACTGGAAAAACGCTCCATGAATTACAAAAATGCCTTTCATCCCGAACTCAAATATGTAGTTAGAAGGGATACTACAGGAAACTGGGACCCCCACTTTGACAAATTCTCCAACGCAGGCTTCATCGAAGGCAACAGTTGGCAATATTCCTGGTATGTCCCGCATGACATCCCGGGGCTCGTTGAACTAATCGGCAGTGACGAATTCAACAGACGTCTTGAAGAAGGTTTCGCCAAATCCGAAAAATACAGGTTTGCAGCCCATGTATTCGACAGAACGAGCGGTCAGACTGCTGAATTCTACATCAACCACGGAAACGAAGTAAACATGTGTACGCCGTTCCTCTTCAACTACTCGGGCAAACCGTGGAATGCACAGAAATGGTCAAGAGCCATCCTTAATGAATTTTACGGAGACACTCCTTACCACGGATGGGAAGGAGACGAAGACGAAGGACAGATGAGCGCATGGTATGTCATGGGAGCAATGGGACTCTTCGAAATGGATGGAGGCTGTTCGGCAGACCCCCACCTTGAAATCGGCAGTCCGCTGTTCGACAGAATCACAGTAGAACTCGACGGCAGATATTATACCGGTAAATACTTCACCATAGAAACGGTCAACAACTCTAAGGAAAACGTATTCATCCAAAAGGCATGGCTCAACGGCAAAAGGCTGACAGAGCCAAGGATACCTTTCAGGGCCATTGCCGAAGGAGGGACGCTCAAACTCGAAATGGGACCGTATCCTGCTGCGGACTGCTTCTGATTTTCAAATCGGCACGGCCCATATAAATGTCTCCATTATACCACTGTTCAGGAAAAAATTGTATCTTTGCATCCTGTTCAATGGGGCTGTTTTGGTTTTGACAGCATATGACATTGGACGGTAAGCACGTCGGGCGTCGGAGGTTTGCCCGTTAATCTCAGCTTCCAAAACATTAGTTGGCAACAACAATTATGCACTCGCTGCGTAGTCTACCAGGTAGTCTAGCTTAATCCATGCCGCCAAGGCTGCGGCAAGGACGAGTATCCCTCCAGACTTTAGGCCGGTTATGTCTGGAATACGGGGTATCATTCAAACCGGATGCACGGAGGGACTCCTTTAAACTCCGCCAAGAAACAAAGGATAAGCCGCCATTGGCCGGTCTTTCGGCAGATGACGGACGAAAATCAAAGAAAGACTAAGCGTGTAGAAAGCCCTCTGGTGCTATGTTTGGACGGCGGTTCGAGTCCGCCCAGCTCCACAAGGGTGAGGATGATCCCAAAGCCATAAGGCTTTGAAGTCATCCTCTTCTCTATTTTATTGAATAGGAGATATGGCCAGAATAACATCGGAACACTGACTTTTTCCCCCCCCACTCTACCAGGCTCCATTTCACCTGACGGCCAACCCTGACAGCTGGCTACCAAAAGAGACATCCTGTCACTCTGGAGCATGGATATGAATTTTCAACCTGTCGGCCAAAAAATTACTGTGCCTCGCAAAAAATCATGTCCTCAGGGAATAGCAGGATTTTCATCTGAATGGTATCGGAATAGGGTATCAAAAAATTTCATGTTATAATTTGAAATAAATAGAATCCTGCAAGGGCATAGATTATAACAATTACGCCTCATGTCATTAGGAAAATAAAGCAGCAATTTCAGCAAACACAATAAATCCTGGTAATCATTTCACCGTTGGCTCATCATTAGTAATTTTGTCAATGAGAAAAGAGGCCCTGAAGCTTATCCCCATCAACGGTACCAGGGCGAGAAACGAACAATGAAACTGACACGAAAAGCTATGGAAGAGAAAAACTATCATACACTTTCAAGTGTTGAGCCTGCACAGTACAAAAACTCGGGAGTTCCCTTCAGCGGACTTTACAGTGAAGAAAACGAACACGACGCATGTGGAGTAGGCATGCTTGTAAACATTCACGGAGACAAATCCCATGAACTGGTTGATTCCGCACTGAAAGTCCTTGAAAACATGAAACACCGCGGTGCGGAAGGTGCGGATGACAAGACCGGAGACGGTGCCGGAATAATGTTGCAGATTCCTCATGAATTCATACTGCTCCAGGGAATTCCAGTACCTGAAAAAGGGAAATACGGAACCGGCCTTGTTTTCCTGCCCAAGGACGTAAAGCGCCAAGAAGAAATTCTCAGCATTGTCATCGAAGAAATAGAAAAGGAAGGGCTGACTCTGATGCATCTCAGGGCAGTACCTGTAAATTCCCATATTCTGGGACATGATGCTCTTGAGAACGAACCTGAAATAAAACAGATATTCATAACAGGATACAATCCCGGGGAAAACTTTGAAAAAAAACTGTACATTACCAGAAAACGGATTGAAAAACGCATTTCCGACGACACGTTCTACATCGTGTCGCTCTCGAGCAAGACTATAGTATATAAAGGTATGCTCTCATCGACTCAGGTAAGAGAATACTTTCCCGATTTATCGCAACCGTACTTCACCAGCGGCATTGCACTCGTACACTCGCGTTTCAGCACTAACACGTTCCCGACATGGAGTCTGGCGCAGCCGTTCAGAATACTTGCGCACAACGGAGAAATCAACACTATAAGGGGGAACCGTTCATGGATGAAGGCGAGGGAAAGCGTTCTGGCAACTCCGGAAATAAGTAACATGAAGGAAATCGAACCTGTCATACAGAAAGGTATGAGCGACAGTGCTTCACTTGACAATGTACTGGAATTTTTCCTCATGTCCGGCATGAGCCTTCCTCATGCCATGGCCATGCTCATACCGGAATCCTTCAATGACAAGAATCCGATTTCGGAAGACCTGAAAGCATTTTACGAATACCATTCAATTCTCATGGAACCATGGGACGGACCTGCTGCACTTCTGTTTACGGACGGAAGATATGCGGGAGGAATGCTGGACAGAAACGGTCTGCGGCCGGCAAGGTACCTCATTACAGCAAAAGGAATGATGGTCGTTGCCAGCGAAGCTGGAGTCATAGACTTCGAACCGTCCGAAATACTTTCCAAAGGACGGCTCCAGCCGGGAAAAATGATTATGGTAGACACCCAGGAAGGGAAAATCTATGAAGACTCTGAACTGAAACAGGAACTTGCCAAAGCCAGACCATATAAAAAATGGCTCTCTGAAAACAGAATAGAACTCGACAATCTCCGAAGCGGAAGAAAAGTCGACAACTCCGTATCCGGATATGAAACGAAAATCAGAGTTTTCGGCTATACGAGAGAAGACATTAACAATATCATCGCCCCTATGTGCATTAACGGATCGGAACCGGTGGCATCAATGGGTAATGACACTCCGCTTGCAATTCTGTCAGGTAAGCCCCAGCTCCTGTTCAACTATTTCAGGCAGCAGTTCGCACAGGTAACCAACCCTCCAATAGACCCTATCAGGGAAGAACTTGTAATGTCGCTATCAGAATATATCGGAGCCGTCGGAGCGAACATACTTGTACCGGACGAGAAACACTGCAAAATGGTAAAACTGCCTCATCCTGTACTTACGAACACTCAACTCGACATTCTCTGCAACATAAGGTACAAAGGCTTCAAGACCATAAAACTGCAGACACTTTTCGAAGTATCGAAAGGCAGAACAGGCCTCAAGAATGCCCTGAACGACCTATGTGCAAAAGCGGAACAATCTGTCGATGACGGAGTGAACTACATAATCCTTTCAGACCGTGAAGTGGATGAGCATCATGCTCCAATCCCGTCCCTGCTTGCCGTAAGTGCGGTTCACCATCACCTGATATCCGTCCACAAAAGGGTGCAGACTGCTCTCATTGTAGAAAGCGGAGAGATAAGGGAAGTCATGCATGCAGCACTTCTGCTCGGATACGGAGCAAGCGCAATCAACCCGTACATGGCCTTCGCTGCAATAGAAAAGACTGTCAGCAAAGGAGACATACAGATGGACTATGCTACAGCAGAAAAGAATTATATCAAGGCAATTTGCAAAGGCCTGTACAAGATAATGAGCAAAATGGGAATAAGCACCATCCGCTCATACAGGGGCGCAAAAATATTTGAAGCGATAGGCCTCAGCGAAGACCTTCTTTCACAATATTTCGACACAAAAACATCCACAATCGGAGGTATCGGCCTTGAAGAAATAGCTAAAGACATGATCCGTTTCCATGAAAACGGCTTCAAATGCGGCACAGATTCCATACTGCCGCACGAAGGACAGTTCTCCTACAGAAAAGACGGAGAGCGGCACGCATGGAATCCGGAAACAATAAGCACGCTCCAGCTGGCGGTAAGACTGGGAAGCTACAAGAAATTCAAGGAGTTTACGAAACTGGCAGACAACGGAGAATCGCCTATATTCCTGAGAGACTTCTTCACCTTCAGGAAAAATCCTATACCGGTCGAAGAAACGGAACCTGCAGAAAACATAATCAGACGTTTCGTGACAGGAGCCATGTCATTCGGTGCAATAAGCAAAGAAGCACATGAAGCTATGGCACTGGCAATGAACAGCCTCGGAAGCAGGAGCAACACCGGAGAAGGCGGAGAAGACAGCAGCAGATTCCATGAAAAAGTTGACGGCATATCACTGAACAGCAAAACAAAACAGATAGCCTCGGGACGTTTCGGAGTCACTGCAGAATATCTGGCCAATGCCGAAGAAATACAAATAAAAATAGCCCAGGGTGCAAAGCCGGGTGAAGGAGGACAACTTCCGGGATTCAAGGTTGACAAGATCATCGCAAAAACAAGACACTCGATATCCGGAATCTCACTGATATCCCCGCCTCCACACCACGACATATACTCGATAGAAGACCTTGCGCAACTTATTTTCGACCTGAAAAACGTCAATCCGAAAGCCATAATCAGCGTAAAACTAGTTGCTGAAAGCGGAGTGGGCACGATTGCGGCCGGAGTATCGAAAGCAAAAGCCGACATAATAGTGATATCGGGAGCGGAAGGAGGTACGGGAGCATCACCGGCATCATCCGTGAGATATGCCGGAATTTCTCCGGAGATAGGTCTTTCCGAGACACAGCAGACACTAGTCCTGAACGGGCTCAGGAACCAGGTCCGTCTTCAGGTAGACGGACAGCTGAAAACCGGCAAGGACATAATCTCAATGGCAATCCTTGGAGCAGACGAATACGCATTCGGAACTGCCGCGCTGATTGTACTCGGATGTGTCATGATGAGGAAATGCCACTCCAACACATGTCCGGTAGGTATAGCCACACAGGACGAAACGCTCAGAAAAAACTTCAGAGGCAACTACAAATACCTTATAAACTACTTCAGATTCCTGGCGGAGGAAGTAAGGGAATATCTTGCCGAAATGGGCTGCAGAAGCCTCGATGAAATCATAGGTCATACGGAACTCATCAGGCCTGACGCATCCAAGATGAAAGGAAAGGCATCAAGACTTGATTTCTCGAGATTGCTTGCGGCAACTGACAGCGGAAACCCGCTGCACTACATATCATTCAAGGACAATGAAATTTCAGATGCCAAGGACATTGAAATCATCAAGGCAGCCGGAGAATCTTTAAAAAGCCGGAAAGAAATCTCCCTTGAATATGCCATATCAAATACGGACAGGGCAGTCGGCGCAATGTTGTCAGGGGCAGTTGCATTGAAATACGGGAATAAGGGACTCCCGGACGAGAGCATAACCGTAAAATTCAAAGGATCCGCCGGACAAAGTTTCGGAGCTTTCCTTGCAGGAGGAATATATTTCCGCCTTGAAGGAGAAGCAAACGACTACCTCGGAAAAAGCCTCAGTGGAGGAAAAATATCAGTAAGACCTCCGCAACGGAGCGGTTTTGAACCGGAAAGCAACACCATAGCAGGCAACACCCTGCTGTACGGCGCGACAAGCGGCGAAGCGTACATCAACGGCAAGGCCGGAGAACGCTTTGCAGTACGAAACTCGGGAGCTATTGCGGTAGTCGAAGGTGTAGGTGACCACTGCTGCGAATACATGACAGGAGGACGCGTTGTAGTCCTTGGTGAAACGGGACGCAACTTCGCTGCAGGAATGAGCGGAGGTCTGGCCTATGTCTGGGACAAGGACAACAAATTCGACTACTTCTGCAATATGGAAATGGTGGAACTGTCATTGCTCGAGGACGCCTCATCAAGAAAGGAACTTCACGAGCTGATCAGGAAACACTACCTGTATACAGGTTCCCCGCTGGCAGGAAGAATTCTCGACAACTGGAACAAATATGTGGAAGAATTCATTCAGGTCACGCCGATTGAATACAAGAAAGTGCTTGCAGAAGAACAAATGAAAAAGCTGCAGCAGAAACTGGCTGAAGTTCAACGAGATTACTAAAAACTTGAATCCATGGGAAATCCTAAAGCATTTTTGACGGTAGCAAGGCAGGAAGCCGGATACCGTCCGGTACATGACAGGATAAGAGATTTCGGAGAAGTCGAACAGACTCTGAACTCAAGCGAAAGAAAACTCCAGGCATCAAGATGCATGGACTGCGGAGTACCGTTCTGCAACTGGGCCTGTCCGCTTGGCAACAGACCACCCGAATTTCAGGATGCACTGTTCAAGGGAAAATGGAAAGAAGCATACGAGATATTGTCCATGACAAATGATTTTCCTGAATTTACAGGAAGGATATGTCCTGCCCTCTGCGAAAAAAGCTGTGTCCTGAAACTTGCGGTAAACTCACCGGTGACCATCCGGGAAAACGAAGCTGCCATAACCGAAGCAGCTTTCCGCGAAGGATATATTACACCGGGGACCTACAAAAGAAACGGTTTCAGGGTAGGAATCATTGGTTCGGGACCTGCAGGACTGGCTGCGGCCAACAGACTGAACAGGAAAGGTTATGAAGTAACGGTATTCGAAAAAGACGAATATCCCGGAGGACTGCTCAGATTCGGCATACCGAACTTCAAGCTCAACAAAGCCATCATTGACAGAAGAATCAGTCTGATGGAAGCCGAAGGGATAACCTTCAAGACAAATACGGAAATAGACACAGGCCGTCTGCCGGAAAATTTCGATGCATGGTGCATTTGTACCGGCACTCCCCAGGCAAGAGACCTGAAAGTTCCGGGACGTGAGCTCAAAGGCATATATACGGCAATGGAACTTCTGTCACAGCAGAACAGGGTTCTTGCAGGACAGACCATTCCGAAAGAAGCGCTGATCAATGCAAAGGGAAAGAAAGTTCTGGTCATAGGAGGAGGAGATACGGGAAGCGACTGCATAGGAACATGCAACAGGCATCATGCCCAATCGGTCACACAGATAGAAATAATGCCCATGCCGCCGGAAAACGAGAATCCGGCCACTCCATGGCCAATGTGGCCTGTAATACTCAAGACCAGCAGCAGCCATGAAGAAGGGTGTACCAGAAGATGGAACCTTTCGACAACCGGTTTCATCGGTAAAAACGGGAAAGTGACTGGAGCTGAAGTAGAAGAGGTAACATGGGAACCGACCGGAGATAATGGGAGACCTGTAATGAAACCGACCGGTAAAAAAGAAATCATCCAGGCAGACCTCGTATTCCTTGCAATGGGATTCATAAAACCGGAACATCCTGAATATCAGGAAAACGTATTCATTGCAGGAGATGCCGAAACAGGAGCTAGCCTTGTAGTGAAATGCATCGCCGGAGGAAGAAAAGCAGCAGAAAAAATAGATGAATGGATTAAAACGAACAAGTCATGTGTGGAATAGCTGGTATATTCAATATAAATGAAATAACTCCAACAGTACGTAACACCGCACTGCGAATGTCCGGAAAACTGAGACACCGCGGGCCGGACTGGAGCGGGATATACACTGGCAAATCAGCCATACTGACCCATGAAAGGCTTTCCATAGTGGATCCTGAAAGCGGGAAACAGCCATTGTATTCACCGGACAGAAAACATATACTTGCTGTCAACGGAGAAATATACAACCACCGGGAAATACGCCGCAGATATGAAGGGAAATACCATTTCTCGACAGGAAGCGACTGTGAAGTCATACTTGCATTATACGCTGACAAGGGAACGGACTTTCTCGAGGAACTCAACGGAATATTCGCTTTTGCGCTATATGACGAAAGCAAAGACGACTTTTTCATAGCACGCGACCACATGGGAATCATCCCGCTCTACATAGGCAAAGACAAGGACGGCAGGATATACTGTGCCAGCGAGCTCAAGGCCCTGGAAGGAGTATGTGATGAATACATTCCGTTCCCGCCGGGACACTGCTACATCGGAAGCGAAGGAAAAATGAAACAGTGGTACTCCAGAAGCTGGGAAAAATATGAAGAAACCGCTTCATATACTGACTGCAGCATGATAAGGGAATCATTGGAAGAAGCAGTAAAGAGACAACTTATGTGCGACGTACCGTACGGAGTCCTGCTGTCAGGAGGACTTGACAGTTCAATAATATCCGCAACGGCAAAAAAATATTCGGCCAAAAGAATAGAGACAGGCGGTGTAGCCGATGCGTGGTGGCCGCGCCTTCACAGTTTTGCCATAGGACTTGAAGGAGCCCCTGACCTTCTCCAGGCCAGAAAAGTTGCGGAATACATCGGAACTGTCCACCATGAAATAAACTATACCGTACAGGAAGGACTGGATGTACTAAGAGATGTCATATACCATACGGAAACATATGACATCACTACCGTAAGAGCATCGACCCCGATGTATCTCCTCGCAAGGGTCATAAAATCAATGGGAATCAAAATGGTCCTCAGCGGCGAAGGCGCAGATGAAATATTCGGAGGATACCTGTATTTCCACAAGGCTCCGGATGCCAGGTCCTTCCACGAAGAAACCGTACGGAAACTCAAAAGGCTGCATCTTTATGATTGTCTGAGAGCCAACAAGGCTTTGTCGGCATGGGGTGTTGAAGGAAGAGTGCCATTCCTGGACAAGGAATTCCTGGACATTGCCATGACCGTAGACCCCGAAAAAAAGATGTGTCCCGGAAACACTATTGAAAAAAAGATACTCCGCGAATCCTTTGCCGACATGCTCCCTGACGATATAATATGGAGACAGAAGGAACAGTTCAGCGACGGAGTCGGATACAGCTGGATAGATTCTCTGAAAGAATTCACATCTAAAGCTGTAAGTGACGCTGAAATGGAAAACGCGGCATCCCGCTTCCCCGTAAACCCACCGCGGAACAAGGAAGAATTCTATTACAGAAGCATCTTCGAGGAACTCTTCCCGAGCAAAAGTGCTGCAATGAGCGTACCGAGCATACCAAGTGTAGCATGCTCATCGGCCGAAGCCCTCGAATGGGACAAATCGTTCACCGGACAAAATGATCCGAGCGGACGCGCGGCAAAAGGTATACACGAAAAAGCCTATACCAAATAACATCATAAAACAGATATAATTTTCAAAACGTTCTTAACTTATTATGAAAAAAAGATGGATAATAATGATGATAATAATTATCATCATCAGCATTACAGGAGTAATGCTCCCCGAAACTCCAGGCATCTGGGAAACAGATGCACTATTCAACCCGGCCAACGTAGCATGGATTATAACGGCAACAATCCTCGTACTCATGATGACACCGGGACTTTCATTCTTCTACGGCGGTATGGTAGGAAAGAAGAATGTTATATCCACAATACTGCAAAGCTTCATAGCGATGGGCATCATTAGCGTCATATGGGTCGTATTCGGATTCAGCCTGGCATTCGGAGAAGACATAGGCGGCTTCATCGGCAATCCTGCCACATTTTTCATGTTCAGCAATGTAGGAGCAAAAGTGGACACTTACCTTGCACCGACAATCCCGCTTGCACTATATGCACTTTTCCAGATGAAATTCGCAATAATAACCCCGTCCCTGATTACGGGCTCTTTTGCAGAAAGGATAAGATTCTCATCATACATGGTTTTCCTTGCACTCTTCTGCACATTCATATACTGTCCCCTCGCCCACTGGACATGGCATCCTGACGGATTCCTGAGGCAAATGGGAGTCCTTGACTTTGCCGGAGGTATAGTCGTACATGCATCATCAGGAATTGCAGCCCTTACCGGAGCAATATTTCTTGGAGGAAGAACAGACAAGGACAAACCTCACCACCCGGCAAATATTCCGCTCGTAATACTTGGAGCAGCCCTGTTATGGCTGGGATGGTTCGGATTCAACGCCGGTTCTTCACTGGCCTCCGACTCGACAGCCATTAAAGCATTCCTGAATACCAACACAGCATCGGCTATGGCAATGACAGTATGGCTCGTCCTGGACTGCCTTAGGGGAAGAAAACCTTCAGCACTCGGTGCAGCAATCGGAGCAGTAGTAGGACTTGTAGCAATAACTCCATCTGCAGGATACGTTACCGTCGGACAAAGCATCTTCATCGCCTTCACGACTACAATCGTATGCAACATAGCCGTATACTGGAAAAACAAGACAAAGGTAGATGATGCACTCGACGTATTCCCGACACACGGTATGGGAGGCATTTTCGGCACGATACTGACGGGAATCTTCGTAAACGGACTGATAGCCGGAAACATAAGAATCTTCATGAACCATATTCTGGCAGTCATAATTGTATGCGGGTATACTTTTCTGGTATCATATTGTCTATACTGGCTCACCAACAAGATGATACCTATGAGAGTCTCTCAAAAAAGCGAAGAAATAGGACTCGACATCAGCCAGCATGATGAAATATATGGAGAATAAACACTACAATTATCCGAATGAAAATCAAAAACAAACACATAAATTAAAAGATATGTCAACTTTACGATTCAAAATGGTAGAAGCCGCATTCGGCAAGAAGCCTCTGGATGCTGCGGAATTTACAGGAAAACACAATGTAGAGAATTCCGTAAATTCCCCTGCCGGAATATCGGCAGGAGACGCACGTCCGTCGGAGTATTTTGCGGAACATGTATTCAACAGAGAAAAAATGTTCCATTACCTTCCCGCAAAAGTTTACGAGAAACTGATAAACGTAATCGACACGGGAACCACTCTTGACAGGAGCATAGCAGACGAAGTTGCTGCAGGAATGAAGAAATGGGCAATAGAAATGGGAGCGACGCATTATACTCACTGGTTTGCCCCGCTGACCGAAGGTACTGCCGAAAAACATGATTCGTTCATCGAACATGACGGCAAAGGAGGCCTTATGGAAGAATTTACCGGAAAACTTCTCGTCCAGCAGGAACCCGATGCATCATCATTCCCGAACGGAGGTATCAGAAACACATTTGAAGCAAGAGGATACTCTGCATGGGACCCGTCATCACCGGCATTCATCGTTGACGACACCCTCTGCATACCAACCATATTCATAGCATATACCGGAGAAGCACTTGATTACAAGGCTCCTCTTCTGAAAGCGCTCAGAGCCGTAGACAAAGCTGCAAGCGAAGTATGCCGCTACTTCGACCCAGATGTAAAAAAAGTATATGCCTACCTTGGCTGGGAACAGGAATATTTCCTTGTAGATGAAGGACTCTATGCAGCAAGGCCAGACCTTCTCCTTACCGGAAGAACCCTAATGGGACACGACTCTGCAAAAAACCAGCAGCTTGAAGACCATTATTTCGGAGCTATACCGACAAGGGTAGCTGCATTCATGAAAGACCTGGAAATCGAGGCACTGAAATTAGGAATACCTGTAAAGACACGCCATAACGAAGTAGCCCCGAACCAGTTCGAACTGGCACCGATATTCGAGGAATGCAATCTTGCCAATGACCACAACATGCTCATAATGTCACTTATGAGAAAGATTGCAAGGAACCACGGCTTCCGCGTACTGCTCCATGAAAAACCTTTCAAAGGCGTAAACGGAAGCGGTAAACACAACAACTGGTCACTCGGTACCGACACCGGCATCCAGCTCATGTCACCGGGAAAAGACTTCAACGGCAACCTCAGGTTCATCACGTTCATCGTGAATACACTTATGGCGGTATACCGTCACAACGGTCTCCTCAAAGCATCCATCATAAGTGCAAGCAATGCACACAGACTGGGAGCAAACGAGGCCCCGCCTGCAATAATATCAAGTTTCCTCGGAACGCAGATTTCAGCAGTCCTCAAACACATCGAGGAAAGCGATCCTGAAAGCCTGCAGTCACTCTCAGGAAAAACAGGAATCAAACTCGACATTCCACAGATACCTGAAATTCTGATTGACAACACAGACAGAAACAGAACATCGCCTTTTGCCTTCACCGGAAACAGATTCGAATTCAGGGCCGTAGGTTCGGAAGCAAACTGCGCAAGCGCAATGATAGTTCTGAACTCGGCAATAGCTGAACAGCTCACCGAATTCAAACTGGCCGTCGACAAGAAAATATCAGAAGGAGAAGACAAGGAATCCGCAATACTCTCCGTAATAAAGGAATATATAAAAATCTGTGCTCCAATCCATTTTGACGGCAACGGATACAGCGAAGAATGGAAAGCAGAAGCAGCACGGAGAGGTCTCGACTGCGAAACCAGCGTACCGCTCATATATGACAATTACCTCACTGAAAACAGTGCGGACATGTTCGAAAAGACAGGAGTCATGACACGCAAGGAACTGGAAGCGAGAAATGAAGTGAAATGGGAGACATATACCAAGAAAATCCAGATCGAATCCCGTGTTCTCGGCGATCTCGCAATGAACCATATAATTCCGGTAGCCACTGCATACCAGAGTTCGCTCATAGAAAATGTATGCAACATGCATAAAATCTTCCCGGCGGAAAAAGCGGAGATGCTGTCATCGAAAAACATGGAACTTATAGAAGCCATCGCACGACACACGGCATTCATAAAAGAACATGTCGATTCGATGATTGAAGCCAGGAAAGTAGCGAACAAGATAGAAACTGAAAGAGAAAAAGCGATAGCGTACCATGACACCATAGTACCGGCCTTGGAAGAAATACGCTACCACATTGACAAGCTCGAGCTCATAGTCGATGACAGGATGTGGCCTCTTCCGAAATACAGGGAACTTCTTTTCATACGGTAATCCTGTCGCAAAGACAACATTAGCGTGTATCACATTAAGAGGACTCAAAATTACTTTTGAGTCCTCTTTTTTTTGAGATAGAGAGGCACTCCAATATTTCATCCGTGGCCGTACATTCTTCACCCCGGAAACAACCATTTGATAACAAACTTATTTCTCCCTCATAAACAATCACTTGATAACAAACGCATTCATCAACCCCGCTCCAGACTCCAGGCTCCCCACTCTCTGCTCCCGGCTCCCGACTGATATCCTGCAACCTTTCACCCCCACTCCCGATTTCCGGATCCCGGTTTCCGACTGATATCCTGCAACTTTTCAGCCAACCCACGCGCATCAGGCTTTTTGCGTAAGTGGCTGAACAGTAAGTATTTATCTTAAAAGAGTGATGCTTATTGACCTTTTTTTACGTGGTCAAGCGCATCTATGAATCTTCGTAAGCATTTGATTATCAGTAGCTTTATCGAAACATGAGATGCGCGTGGATCCCACGCTCGGATGACAGACAACTGACTCCGGGATAACGGGTATGTATCTCTGAGATGACGACCATGAGTCCCGGGGATGGCATATTGGATAGAACCTACTTGCTTTTCATCAGTATCCTCTCACTGCATTGTATGCAGCCGACTGGCATGCACGTTTATAATCGGTACTCATTCCCTCGGGAGCATAAGGATTGCCTGTGACCCCTCCGAACAGCGTCTCATACCATGCACATGCTGCAGTATACCTTCCCCAAAGCAGGTCAAGATGATATCCGTCCCTGGTCATGTTATCACCTATTACGGATGAACGGGCATTCTGGACTGCAGTACCGGAAGGAACGACAATATCGATTCCCGCCATGGAGGCAGCCTTTCTGTTAGCATCTGCAATGGCTTCATACATCCGTGTCTGGTCACAACCATAATTTGCAAACCCTCCGTGAGTCGAATTTGCCGCATAAGCCCACGTCTGATGCAAAATGAAATCAAAATCGTAATCGGCCTCAGATTTCACATATTCATACAATTCCGGAAGCCACTCTGCATAAGTTTCATATTTTCCCGACAATGGGCTGGCCTGCTGCAAACTGATATAATCCCATTTCTCATCGGAAATCATTTCAGACAAACTCACATTATCCGAAACAGTCTTCACACCACCGGCATCTATTTTTCTATATGAATAGGCAGCCTTATCCTCCCTGGAATTCCTGACATGTGTCTCGAGTGAACAACCTCCAATGAAAGCATTTCCAACTATGACCGTATGTCCTCCTGCCTTTGCAAGCTTATAAAAATAATGCTCAAGAGCATCCTCCGAAAAGCTGTTACCTATCGCAAGAATCCGGACAGTATCACTCTTATGGACTTCCGCAGCACCGTCATTCATGCAACATGTCCCGTAGAAGCAAGGCTCCATTCTGAACGAAAGCCTGTATACCTGTCCCCTCTTTATCTCATACTTCGGACGGGGACCCGGACCGCAGCTCGCATTTCCTATACCCCTCTGGACACAATCGATATTCATCACTATCTCCGACCTCTCTATTTTGTCCAGATCATGTCCGTACGCAATCTGCCAAAGATCCTTGTCAGTATAATGCAATGCACTGAAACCGAAAGGACATCCTTCAGAAGATATACGCACTCCGTAACCATCATCGTCCCTAAGTTCGACCCAGCGTGTATCACAGCGGCCGCCCATGGTCTGGGCACGCGTATAAGCCTCTGCCATATCCGAAACCGTAGAAGAATATCTGCCGACAAAAGCGGCATTCTTCCTGTCAGGATAATTCTCCACAGGTCCCCTTCCATACCATTCCACATATTCAAGACGCTGATTAAGAAAAGCCTGAAGCGATATCCTCGGCAGACTGAAATCATCCCCCGCCTCAAACTCGGCATCCGTTTCCACCAGACCGGAAGAAAATATCCTGTAATGAATCCTGTAAGGAAGACTCACATTTCCCACGGTTACGGTAAATGCAGAAGAAACCTCTGCCATCTGACCGTCTTCCGACAAACTGTATTTGAAATCGTCAAGCACAGACTCATGCTCCTGCCATACGCGCCCGTCATTGTTTATGGAACGGTAACCGTTGAAACTCCATCCTTCGTTATGCTGGATTACCGGCTTGCCTCCATAATTCAGGGAAGCAAGTTTGCCGTCAAGGAAGGATACTTCGGCAAAATGAGATCTGAAAATAACCCTGCCGTTTCTTTCGCGGACAACAGTCATACCGGATCCGCTCATCCCGTCAGGACAAACTAGTTTCCGGCTGTCATAACCGTCATTTCCTTCAATACCGGAACACTCTCCAGAACATTTACCAGTACATTCACCTAAACACTTATCAGAACATTTGCAAACACTGTCTCCAGAACATCTACAAACACACTCTCCGGAACACTTGCCGGCACATTCTCCGGATGCGGAATTGCCGTTCAGTGCAATCTGTTCAGTCGCAACGACATGTCCGGCATCCGCCCATACACAATCATCCTTCAGAGCTACTGAAAGATTCATAAAATACTCGCTTCCATGCCTGCTGCAGCAGGAAGAAGTCATATATTCCGAATAAGGCACCGGCACACTGACAGTTTCTCCCGGAGCTGCAGAAGGAAGGGACACTGTTCCCCTGCCGACAGCCTTTCCATCCTTGAGAACTTCATAGGAAAGTACGAAATCATCAAGATTCAGGAAAGCATAACGGTTATGAACCTTCACCGAATCCTTCGAATCCGACAACAATGTAATATATTGGTAAACCTTCTTCACCTCGAGCAACTTCGGTGTAACCTGCCTGTCCGGAGTCACTATACCGTTGCAACAGAAATCATAATCATTGGGAGTATCCCCGAAAGAACCGCCGAAATAATAATGGTCTTTCGGCTGACCGTACATATTTATACCCTGATCGACCCAGTCCCAGATACATCCGCCAATCATCCTCTCCGACTCGAACTCGATGTAATTCCAGTACTCTTCCAGATTGCCTATCGCATTTCCCATCGCATGGGCATATTCACAAAGGAAAAACGGTTTGCCCCTGTCTTCCCTGTCATATTCTATCATGCTCTCTATGGACGGGTACATTCTCGAATCCATATCCGCCACGTCATTCATACCCTCATAATGTATGAAACGCCCGTCAATAGCCTTTGCCGCATTGTATGACGCCACGAAATTGCAGCCTCCGCCGCATTCGTTGCCCAGAGACCAGAAAATAACCGAAGGATGGTTCTTGTCCCTCTCTACCATCCTCGTAACCCTGTCTACATAAGCAGCCTCCCAGGAAGGATCATTGCTCAGAGACATGTTTCCGTGACACTCGAGATCGGCCTCATCGAAAACATACAGGCCATAATGGTCAAACAGCGCATACATCCTCGGATCATTCGGATAATGGCTGGTCCTGATAGTATTAAGATTATATCTCTTGAACATCAGAACATCCTGAATCATGCTCTCCACGGGAACCGCCTTGCCGAACTGCGGATGAATATCATGTCGGTTAGCCCCCTTGAACAAAACCCTGCTGTTGTTGATATACACCTTGTCGTCACGTATCTCTATTTTACGGAACCCGAACTTCTGGGACACTGCCTCAAGAGTCTTTCCACGTCCGTCCGACAAAACAAAATCCACATTATAAAGATAAGGTGTTTCGGCACTCCACAATTCAGGAGACTTCACTTCCAGTTCAGCCACGACATTACATTCTGCACCCTTCTTCAAGGTTCCTGCAGGCAGTTTGGAACGACCGACCTCCCTGCCTCCGGCATCGGAAAGCACGACCTCCAAAACTGCTCCCCTTACGGAAGCACCGTAATCATGAATATCGGCCTCCATCTTCAGCACCGCGGAAGACAGATCATCTGAAATCTCCGAAGTCAGCGCCAGGTCACGTATCCTCAGCTTAGGAGAAGCAATGAGGTACACATCCCTGTGTATGCCGCCGAGCCTGAACATGTCCTGATCCTCAAGATAACTGCCGTCACTCCACTTGTACACCTCAACCGCAACGGTATTGTTTCCGCTGCGGACATATTTCGTGACATTGAACTCTGCATCATTGTTCGCCCCCTGGGTATAACCGACCTTCCTGCCGTTCACCCACACATAAGCGGCACTGTAAATGCCGTTGAAATGAAGGAATATCTCCTGTCCTTTCCAGTCATCAGGCAAGACAAAATCCCGACGGTACGATCCGACAGGATTCGGTTCCTTCTCGACAAGATACCCGCGCTGTCCCTGTATGAAAGGAGGATTATTCCTGAAAGGATAAGTTATATTCGTATATATAGGTGTTCCATACCCGTACATTTCCCAGTTGGAAGGAACGGGAATCTCATCCCAGTCCGAAACATCATAATCAGGTCTGTAAAATTCCTCCGGCCTTTCCGACGGCTGTTTCACCCAATTGAATTTCCACGTTCCGCTCAGCAGCATCACCCTCGAGGAGACAGGCTGTATCCACGGCATCGAATATGCCGGATCCTCCTTCATCTCTTCCAATGAAGCATAAGGAAAAAACGTCGAACGCCCGTTTTCCTTATTTACTGCAAAAACATGCTGGTTCTCCCAATCCTCATCGCTCGAAGTCCTTATCTCATACGGCTTCACCTTCGTTTCCGAAACAACAATCTTCCAGCTGCGATTGGCCGGGGCACTTTCAGGAGAAAGCTGCCATACCGGGTCACCTACAGGACCGGCATCATTGAAAGCCAGACAATAACCCCCGGCCGCACACGTGAAAGTGAATGTTCCGTCAGGCATGGGCGTGATTTTCCATTGCTGGTTTGCATTGTTCCTGTCTGAAGGCCACTGAAGCACGGTACCGTCATTGGAACCGACATTGCCGTTATCTATACTCATTTCGGTAAGAGGACTCGTTATCAGGTAATATCCCTCACGGGAAGAAGGCTGGATATTCCATACCTGCGACTCCTTTCCTTTTTCATCCTTGGCAATGAACACCCTTGAGCTGGAAGCAGGATTCCCCTGATTATCCAGAACAAGACCGTGAGAAGACACAATTTTATAGGATTCCTTCGGATCCAAAGACGAAAGGTCTGAAACCCGGGCATGTGAAACACTCCCGGAAAACAACAAAGCCAAGGACATCAGTCCGGCCATGAATAACGATGAAAAAGAATTATTAATCATATAGTGGTTGTATTTATTATTTCAACGATTCCTTGTTGCGGGAATAAAGCCAGTCTATTATACCGTCTGCCAATCCCATGACGGGAACATATATATAGCCGGCCGACAATGCATCGGCAATGAAAAGGAAAATGTCACCGGCAGGCACAATAACATCTGCCCTGTCATCCTTGAGATCGTACTCCGCCTTGCGCTGTTCGACATCCATCGATTTAAGTTTGCCGTGAAGCTCCCTGAGCGAAGAAACAGACATCCTTTTAGCCGTACGTTCCCGCCCCTTCATCAGCCGGCACAACTTGTTTATGTTTCCTCCGGTTCCGATTATATTAATATCCGGATAGAAAGATGCCATTTCCTTCATGTCCCTGCCTATACGTTCCCACTCGGATACGGAAACCGCACCGTTTAGCATCCTTACCGTACCTATATTGTATGAACGCGAACAAACCAGTTCCCCGTCAGCCAGAAGATTTATTTCTGTACTTCCTCCTCCGACATCCACATACATGAAATTTCCCTTGTTGCCTTTCAGATATTCGATATGGTTGTTGTATATCATCCTGGCCTCTTCCTGTCCGTCGATAATCTCTATCCTGATACCCGAAGCCTTCTCTACGGCCTTGATGATACGTCCTCCGTTGGAAGCATCCCTCATTGCGGAAGTCGCGCAGGCCCTGTAGTCGGAGACCCTGTAAATCTTCATCAGATGCTTGTAACACTTCATCAGCCTGATCAGGTCCTTTTCCTTCTTTTCGGAAATCATCCCGTCCGCAAAGACATCGAAACCGAGCCTCAAAGGGACACGAAGCATGAGAACCTTGCTGAAATGCGGAGCCCCATCAAGTTCCCGCACCTGCTTGATAAGCAACCTCACGGCATTCGAGCCGATATCGATGGCCGCATAGGTACAGCTGCCTGTTCCAGACAACACTGCACCATTTTCCTGTATGTGTCCGCTTTCATTCATATGATATATCATTCTACCTGTCTTTCCTCTTTTTCGCAATAATGGCGGTACAATGCCTCCTGCGAACCCGTATCAAGAGGATTGCCGCAAGTCCAGCTCTGATTCCTGCCCGACCCGTCAACAAGCCGCCCCTGTCTGACATCCCTCAGTCCTGAATCCACTATCCTGATCATTTCATCCTTGATTTCCGGATCATACACGGGTGTCACAACCTCTACACGATTGTCAAGATTGCGCGGCATCCAGTCGGCAGAACCGATGAAAACATCATTCCTGCCGCCCGCAGCGAATACAAATATACGCGAATGTTCCAGAAAACGGTCTATAATTCCGCAAACTTTCAGATTCATTCCGGAAGGAAGACCGTCTGTTACAATAGAGCAGTTTCCTCTAACAAGAAGTTCGACCCGCACACCTGCCAATGCCGCATCGTAAAGTCTCTCGATTATTTCCGGATCGGTAACATGATTGACCTTAACCTTGATATACGACACCTTTCCTGCTGCATGATTCCGGATTTCAGCATTAATAAGCGACAGAAATCTCCGCTTCATTTCATTCGGCGAAACCAGAAGTTCCCTGAATTTGGCGGGAATATAAGGTTTCTCGATAAAATCAAACAGCGACGAAACATCCTTCACTATATCCTTGGAAGCTGTCATCAATATGCAATCCGTATATGAACGTGCATTCCCCTCATGGAAATTACCAGTGCTTATACACGCGATATCAGCTCCTCTTTTTCTCTCTATGAGAACGACCTTCGAATGAACCTTCAGACCCTCAACGCCGAAAAGCACCTTTACACCGGCTTCCTGCAATTTCTGCGACCACTCTATATTGGATTCCTCATCGAACCTCGCGAGCAGTTCAATCACCACGGTAACCTTTTTACCGTTTCTTGCAGCTGCAATCAAAGCCTTCACCACACGGGAATCACGTGCCAGCCTGTACAACGTAATCTTCACTGCCTTTACGTTCTTGTCAATGGCAGCTTCCTGAAGCACCCGAAGAAAAGAAGAAAAACTGTGGTACGGGACATGCAGGAAACGGTCACGCTCTGCTATAAGATTCAGAATACTGCCATCCACATCCAGAGAAGCGCGCACAATCGAAGGCATAGGAGCAAACCTGAGATCGGTCCTGCCGCAATCCGGAAATTTCATCAAATCCTTGTGATTCTGGTATCTCCCGCCTTCCAGTACAGTATCATTCTTGTCGATATCAAGTTTGTTCAGAATCTTGCGAAGCAACTCGCCGGGCATGTCAGCATCATATACAACCCTCAGGGGCTCCCCTTTCTTCCTTGACTTCAACCCTTTCGAAATCTTCTGCATGAGACCGCTCCTACGGTCGTCATCAATCTCCATCTCTGCATCTCTCGTAAACTTGAAGGCAAACGCCTCGAAACTTGAAAACCCGAGACCATGGAAAATTTTAGTCAGGGAACACCTTACAATATCGTCAAGATACATTATATATATGCCTCCATCCTTGTCCGGAAGCCGTATGAACCTTCCGCAAGCCTGAACGGGAAGTTCAAAATATGCATATTCAGAAACCTCATTCCCTACAGAATTCATCCGGTTTGCCTTTACAGCCATATATATGCTGGCATCCGACTCATAATCCAGATGGGATACGGATGAAAACCAGACAGGCATTACAAGCCCCTCTATTTTCTCCCGATAAAATGAATGGATAAACTTCAACTGCTCCCCATCCACTTCTGAGTCGGAAATCAGATGGATATTTTCCTTCTCAAGATCCTCATATACACTGTTTACAGCTGATTCATAATCCTTTATATATCTGGCATTTATCCTTCCTATCTGCTTCACCACAGCTTTCGCATGAGAAGACTCAGCACAGAGGGAACGGTCCTTGAGTCCGGCAACCCTGTTCTGGGAAGCGACCCTGACCCTGAAAAACTCATCCAGATTATTGGAATAAATCCCAAGAAAAGTAAGCCTCTCCAACAACGGTACGGTTTTTCTGCAAGCCTCCTGCAGAACCCTCCTGTTAAAATACATCCAACTGACATCCCTCTCCAATAAAGGATAATTGCCGTTCCTGTTTCCATTCTTCTTTGCCATATAAAACTGATTTATCCGAATTCCGGTAAAGAAAGTCAAAAAGAGTTACAAAATTATTACAACGGCACCGCACCATAAGCAATATAGGGAGTGAATCCAAAATTTTCATTCCATCCACTCCCTATAATGTCAAAATCTTCCGCCTGTTACTTTCCTTCCATCTCAACAGGCATATCAGGAAAAGCCGTCTTGAGTTTCCTGTCATACTCCTCTTTCCCGAGCATCAGGCAATTTCCTGATATGGAAGCTCCCAACTCAACCTGGAGCTGCTTCATGGAAAGGAAAATATCACCGCTGATATCGCAATCCTTCTTCATCAACAGCACTCCGCTTACATATAGATTGCCCTTAACCTTTCCCCAAAGATCCAGATGAGAACAAAAGATATCACCCTCAATGGATGCTGTCTCACCGACAACGACTTTCCCATTGCAGAACAATCTTCCCTCGAACCTTCCGTCTATCCTCATGTCGGAAGACGAAATTATCTCACCCTTCATCACGGTGGAGTTGGAAATGCGGGTAATGGTGTTTACAACCAGTTGTTCAGATTTAGGCATGGTACATATGTTTTTTAAAGTCCTTTTCCGTGACAATTCTTATACTTCTTGCCGGAACCGCAAGGACAAGGGTCATTGCGTCCTACCTGCTTCTCTACATGGACAGGAGTCTTGCTCTTCTGATCCGGAGAATTGGTTACAAGATCATTGCGGCTGGTATTCATCCTGCTCATATCCGGTCTTCTGACCGACGGCTGGCGGTTCGTTACCTCAGAAGCATCCCTCAAAGGAATCTGAGCCCTGAACAGGAATGAAAGTATATCCTTGCTCAAAGTCTCAAGCATCGACTTGAAAAGATTGAAACTCTCGAATTTATATATGAGGAGCGGGTCCTTCTGCTCGTATGTAGCATTCTGAACGGACTGCTTCAAATCATCCATCTCTCTCAGATGCTCTTTCCAATGGTCATCTATCATGTAGAGAGTCATGTTCTTTGTCAAGGTCCTCGCCATCTCGCGTCCCTCCGTCTCATAAGCCTTCTTCAAATCCACAGACAAAGTGAGCATCTTGCGTCCGTCGGATATAGGGAAAGATATGCTGTGATACAAAGCCCCCTGAGTCTCATAAACATTCTTGATGAACGGATAGGCCTTCTGTGCCATGGTATCCATCCTTCTCCTGTATACATTCTGCATCTGTTCGAAAAGCTTGTCAGCGATATCGTTTCTTGATGCACTGTTGAAGAACTCCTCATCGAATCCGAGGTCGATCGACAGATTCTTCATGACCATCTCGGAGAATGAATCGTAATCATAATTCTCCGCAGAATCGGCATAAATCTCCGCCATATCCTGCATCATGTTCAGCACGTCGATCTCGACACGCTCGCCGGACAAGGCATTGCGCCTCTTCGTATAGATTACCTCCCTCTGGGAATTCATGACGTCATCATATTCGAGCAGCCTCTTTCTTATTCCGAAATTGTTTTCCTCGACTTTTTTCTGAGCCCTTTCCACAGAACTTGAAAGCATAGGATGGACGAGGACATCATCATCCTTCATACCCATTCTGTCCACAATCGACGCAATCTTCTCAGCGCCGAACAGCCTCATAAGTTTATCCTCCAGAGAAACATAGAAGACGGACGAACCCGGGTCGCCCTGACGTCCGGCACGACCGCGGAGCTGGCGGTCCACACGGCGGCTGTCATGCCTTTCCGTACCTATGATAGCCAGACCTCCCGCCTTTCGCACTTCCTCAGACAACTTGATATCGGTACCGCGGCCGGCCATGTTGGTAGCAATAGTGACCGTACTCTTCTGACCTGCATTTGCCACGACCTCAGCCTCGCGTGCATGCTGCTTCGCATTCAGGACCTGATGCTGTATTCCCCTGAGCTTCAGCATCCTGCTCAACAACTCCGAAGTCTCGACATCCGTAGTACCCACAAGCACAGGACGCTCCTCCTTCGTAAGTTCGACTATCTTGTTTATGACAGCCTCATATTTCGCCTTCTTCGTCTTGTAAATAAGATCGTCATTATCTATACGTGCAATCGGCCTGTTCGTAGGAATCACGACAACATCCAGCTTGTAGATTGACCAGAACTCACCTGCCTCGGTTTCAGCGGTACCAGTCATACCGGCAAGCTTGTGGTACATCCTGAAATAGTTCTGAAGAGTAATTGTAGCGAAAGTCTGGGTAGCAGCTTCTACCTTTACGTTTTCCTTTGCCTCAACCGCCTGATGCAGGCCGTCGCTCCAACGCCTTCCCTCCATTATACGTCCGGTCTGCTCATCCACTATCTTGACCTTGTTATCCATTATGACATAATCGATATCCTTCTCGAACATCGCATATGCCTTAAGCAGCTGGTTTACAGTATGAACACGCTCGGACTTCAATGCGAACTCGGCCATGATCTCGTCTTTCCTGGTCTGTTTCTCGTCTGCAGGAAGATCGCTCTTCTCAACATCGGCAATGGCACTTCCCACATCAGGAAGAATGAAGAACTTAGGATCCGACAAAGTTCCGCTCAACAAATCGTGACCGTTGTCGGTCATGTCTACCGAATGCTGTTTTTCATTTATTACGAAATACAAAGGATCCGTAATCACAGGCATTTCGCGTTCATTGTCCTGAATATAATAATTCTCCGTTTTCTGGAGAAGCTGCTTCATTCCGGGTTCGCTCAGGAACTTGATGAGAGGCTTGTATTTCGGAAGTCCCTTGTAAGCCCTGAACAGAAGTTTTCCTCCCTCCTTCTCGTCACCGGCGGCAATAAGCTTCTTGGCTTCATTCAACGTACTCGTAACAAGAGTCTTCTGATTGTTGTAAAGACGCTCCACATAGGACTTGAACTCCATGAACTGCTGGTCGTCACCTTTCGGAACAGGACCGGATATAATCAAAGGAGTACGTGCATCATCGATCAGCACGGAGTCGACCTCGTCGACAATAGCATAATGATGCTTCCTCTGTACAAGATCCTTCTGGAAAATCGCCATGTTGTCACGCAGATAATCGAAACCGAACTCATTGTTTGTTCCGAAGGTTATGTCGCATGCATAGGCCTTTTTCCTCGCCTCACTGTTAGGCTCATGCTTGTCGATACAGTCAACGGAAAGACCGTGGAACATGTAAAGCGGTCCCATCCACTCCGAGTCACGTTTCGAAAGGTAATCGTTGACGGTTACAACATGCACTCCCTTTCCTGCAAGGGCATTAAGGAATACAGGCAGCGTAGCAACGAGAGTCTTACCCTCACCTGTCGCCATCTCGGCAATCTTTCCCTGATGGAGCACGATACCTCCGATGAGCTGTACGTCATAATGGACCATATCCCAGGTAATGCCGTTTCCGCCGGCCATCCAGTGATTATGCCAAACGGCATAGTCTCCGTCGATTTCCACGAAATCCTTCGATGTGCTCAGATTGCGGTCGAAATCAGTCGCCTTAACCCTTATCGTCTCGTTTTCCTTGAACCTGCGGGCAGTAGACTTCATGACAGCGAAAGCCTCAGGCAGTATTTCATCAAGAACTTTCTCTATTTCCTCATCGACCTTCTTCACAAGCTTGTCGGACTCGGTAGCCAGACTCTCCTTCTGGTCAAGCGGAATATCTTTCTCCAGTTCCTCCTTGATTTCCGCAATACGCGCCTCATCGGAAGCAATCCTTTCACGGATTATCCTTTTGAGTTCCGCCGACTTTTCCCTCAACTGGTCATCGGTCAGTTTATCAATCTCCACATAAGCCTCCAGCACCTTCGCAAGGACAGGCTTCAGCAATTTGAGGTCACGGTCTGCCTTCGTACCGAAAACCTTCTTGAAAATACCAGCAATTGACATATCTATTTATTTTTTATTTCAAACATTCGGAACCTTCTGTCAACCAAAAGGATTGCCGGAAACAAAAAATGTTCCAGCAATCCCACAAATATACGAATAAAATCCCTACTTGCAAAAACAATATCGTCTACCAGCTGTCAGTCCTGAAAGCAGGAACAGGAATACCCGACTGATTCACGAGATTGGACTTGCAATAATTATGGAAAGAATATCTGACAGCCACAGGAGCCTCCACTTCCGGACAAGTGATCTCAACGGCAGCCTGCCATGGCACTACCACAGCCTTGGCCTCATGGAAGACCTTGTCTTCCCCGGCAACTTCAAACCCGAGTACGGCCTCGCCCCAGAATGGGAACAGACCGTCCCCTGCGTTCTCAAACTCGACAATGGCCTTGTTTCCGTCGACCTTGAAATTCTTCATCTTAGGATAACCTACAGGAAGACTCTCCAGACCGTAAGTCACCGCCAGCTGCGTCATTGCAGTCTGGTCGGCCAGAGACTTCTTGTCGGACGGATGTATGCATGCCTCGTTTCCGAATATCTCAGAAACAGTCGCGTAGGAATTCGGAATAAGATTGAGCGAATTAAGCTGGTTTTCAACAAAATAAGCTCTTGTACATGCCGGTGAGTTCCCATATCCGTGCGGAGCTATCGTAACGAAATGGAAAGGCATCCTGCAATCCTTGTCTCCCCATCCTTTCCTCCAGCAGTCAACCATTGCGGCCTGCATAACATCGTAATGAGTATAGTCATTCAGATTCGAACATCCCTGATACCAGAGAAAACCCTTTGCAGCATACGGCAGCAGCGGATTGATCATGGCATTGTAAAGCACGGCCATTTTGTTGGCACCTGCGGCAGGCGTATCCAGTCTCGCAAGCTTTTCCTTCAGGACATCATCGGAAATCTTCCCCTTCACGGCATCGAGAATGACATCCTTAGGAGTCCAGGCCTCGACATAGGTTCCGCCCCAGCATGTAACGATAATACCTACCGGAATTCCCAGTCCTACAGCCATTCTCTCGGCAAAGAAATAAGCATAGGCCGAAGTATTCGCAACAGCCTTCGAGGAAGCCTTCTCCCAAAGCCCCTTGCAGTCCGGTTCCGGCTTGTCGCTCGTAGCCTTCACAACATTGAAAATACGTATTCTGTCCTTATATTCCGGAGCATCGAGTATGGCATCATTCGCACCGTCTATAGGCTGGAAGCCGAATCCCCTCATAGGCATTTCCATGTTCGACTGACCGCTGCATACCCATACTTCACCTATCAGAACATCCTTAAGCGACACCTTGCCGGTACCTGAAATTTCCACGGAATACGGTCCGCCAGCCACAGGAGTCTTGACACGGACCATCCACTTGCCGTCCTCACCGGCCACAGCCTTGTAGGAAGCATTGTCCCACGACGTCTTGACGGTAACCTTGGCACCCGGCTCGTCCCACCCCCATACGGGAGCATCCGTCTGCTGTTGCAGGACCATATTGTCACAGAACAAAGAAGACACTTTGAATGTGTCGGATGCCATGCCCCGGAAAGCCGTAAGGCATGCAAGCGCAAAAAGAATTGCGACAGAATAAAAACGTTTCATAGTTTCATGTATTATTGTTGTTTTTCCTCTTCCATCATTTTCTTACGATAGGCCTCAAGACGCTTTTTCCAAACCTGCTTCCGCGCCTTTTCCGCAGCTTCCTTCCTTGCATTGTAGGCTGCCATTTTCCTCTCGAGATAATTATCCGCCATAGTTTCCTCCGACAAGTAATTCCGAAAGTCCAACGGCTGCTACCATTCTATAACGGAAACCGGATGGAAATCCTCCGTATTCCCATGGGCCGGAACATTAGCCGTACCGTTGAGATATACAACGGATTCGCCGCCGTAATAAAGGCTCGACGTCGTTTCCAGACCCAGCTCGCCGAGATAGATTATACCGTTTTCCTTATCATAAGTTCCAAGTGCTACAGAATTATCCACAAGGCCTACGGAAAAAGTTCCGATATCGCCGTACGAGCCGTCGTCTCCGATTATTTCAACACCCAGTTTATTGATATACATCTCCACGAATACGGCATTCGGATCCTCGGCATTTATGTTGACGTAGTAATCACCCGGCAAAGCGGTAAAATATGATGCCAGCTGAGGATTGTTGTTAATATCGAAAGGATTGACAAGTCTGAAAACATCCTTTCCGGCCGCCTTTTCTACCGTAATGTTTTGCAATGTAAAACCAGTTCCCAAAACCCCATTGAAAATACCGCAGTCGAAAACCGATGAAGCAGACACAGTCTCCCAGTCCGTAATATCAAGTTCATTCTTGGTCGCAACCGATGCCACTGATACGGAAGATGCCCCTGAAGCACTTATTGCGAAACACAAGAATGTGTACTCCGTCGCCGGCTTAAGATTGTCGAAGGATTTTGCAACGGAATTTCCCGTATCCCATGCAGCATCGAAAAACTCACCATATTCGATAGCGATTTTCCTTTCCGACAAACCGTTGGCAAGAGTCGCATCATAACCATCCTTGGACAAAAGAGAAACATATGTTTTATAAACACCTGTTCCGATAAGATTGAACGTAAGTTTGCTGTGGGTAGAATTTGCATCATCAGGAATAACCTCAACGGAAGGAGCGCCATCGGTCACTGAAGTTGTCGTAGTAGACAATATTATAGGGGTACCGACAATATCTCCAGTCACTTCATTGCATGCCGCTACTACAACATCATAATCGTATGACTCGAAAACAGGCTTTTCACCTCCCATATAGGTAGCGGATGACTCCGAAAAGTTCATAGACCCGGAAGTCATCACATTGACAGGGAATGAATAAAGGGCATCGTTCAGGAATGTCGTGTAATTTTCATCCCCGAAATAACTCCGCAGGTAAGATGAAAAAACTCCAACCTTGAAAGTCATATTCTCCGGTCCCTGTACACTGAATTCTATCCTGTCATGATAAGCTGTCGTTCCGAGTTGCGCATCCAAATTTTCAGACGGCGCATACAAGATAGTTTCTATGGTAGTTATACCGCTGCGTTCCACCGGTATATTGCCGCTCATCGACTCCACGAAAAACTTCCCGTCCTCATCCGTAACCGTCACATTGATACCGTTCGGAATATCCTCCGGTATTACCACTACATACAGATACTCCGTTGAAGAATCATCTATAACCAGAGGTTCATCAAAAAACATCGAAACATCATCGTAAATATTCCCCGGGACCAAAGACGGAGAATCAAAATCACCCTGTATCAGCTGGTCGCTGCCGTAAACAAGCCAGCCGCTGACAGACTGTCCGTCATTGGAAGACACTGTTACAGAACTGATGGAATGACTTCCCTCCTTGGCTTTCAGACCTATTTTGAGTACACCGCCGACATTCTTGAAATACAGGTCCGTATCCTGGGAATAAGCCAGCATCGGATTATAATCCTGCGCAAACGTTCCTTTCCTGTATTCCTGTACGGGCTGCACGCATATATAGGCATCATTGCCGGAAAAATTATTATGGAAAGCCGGATACGTAGCCACGTATGCATCATCCTTTTCCACATCTTCAATAGTACCGAGTGAAGGATCGGAATCATCAGGAATAACTTTATATATGATACCATTTATATTTACACTGTCATTTTCCTCCCAGACGACCTTCCTGTCATTCTGGAGAATTGTCTTAGGAGAAATTCCGTCACCTGAATCAGGGAGTCTGAGATTCAACGTGACTTTTTCACCGTCATCATCCGGATCGCTGTTTAGAAGATCGCATCCGGCAACCGAAATAAGAATCAGCATCATGCAGCTGAAAAAGGACAAAGTCCTGATTGTTTTAGATTGAAATTTCATAATACAAAAATAAATTGGTTAAAAAATATTCACACACATATATTTGAATCAATATTTATATGCCATTTACATACCAGCCGAACAATCTGTGGATACCCTCGTCTATTTCCACGGAATGATGCCAGCCGAGAGAATGAAGTTTCGATACATCGGTAAGTTTCCTCATAGTGCCGTCAGGTCTGGAAGAATCCCAGAGCAGCTGTCCGCCGAATCCCGCCTCGGCTGCTATCTTTTCAGCGACTTCCCTGATACTCAACTCTTTGCCCGTACCTATATTGATATGACAATTCCTCACCTCGCGGATACCGTCCGCATTCACGGCCATCCCCTGATCCGCAACATCCCTGAAATCCACATTGAGAAGGATATGCACCGACGCATCAGCCATATCCTCGCTCCAGAGAAATTCCCTCATCGGACTGCCGCTGCCCCACAAAGTCACGGAATCCGGTCTGATACCATAGGAAGCAAGGGTCGTGAGAATATCACTTTCAGCAGAACTGCCGTCACATACGGTCCTGACATTCCCAGCTCCGGAAACAGTTACAGGACGCTTGTCCAGATCCCTCCGGACGGCATCCCAGTCGCCATACCCCAGCCGGTCAGCCAGATATATCTTCCTGATCATCGCGGGAAGCACATGGCTGTTCTCCAGATGAAAATTATCATTCGGACCATAAAGATTCGTAGGCATCACGGCAATATAGTTGCACCCGTACTGGATACTGAAACTCTCGCACATCTTCAGCCCGGCAATCTTCGCTATTGCATAAGGTTCGTTCGTATACTCCAGCGGAGAAGTAAGCAGACAATCCTCGGTCATCGGCTGCGGAGCCTCCTTAGGATAAATGCAAGTACTCCCGAGGAACAAAAGTTTGGACACCCCGTGCCTCCAGCTCTCTCCTATCACATTCTGCTGGATTTGCAGATTCCTGTAAATGAAATCGGCCCTGTATTTGAGATTTGCCATGATTCCTCCGACATGAGCCGCCGCAAGCACCACGGCATCGGGCTTTTCCCTGTCAAAAAACTCCCTGACCGCAACCGGATCCATCAGATCCAGCTCGGCATGAGTCCTTCCGACAAGATTCGAATACCCGCGTTCCTGCAGATTCTTCCATATAGCCGAACCTACAAGCCCGCGGTGTCCCGCAACATATATTCTGGAATTCTTATCCAACATAATCCTACTTGATTTTACCGGAACACATCTTTCAGTCAACGAGAGCCAGATCATGCTCCACCATAATCCTCACAAGGTCCTCGAACGATGTCTTGCGCGGATTCCAGCCCAGAACTTTTCTGGCTTTGGATGGATCCCCAAGAAGTTCCTCAACTTCCGCCGGTCTGAAATACTTCGGATCCACCTCGACAAGCACCTTTCCCGAAGACACATCAATTCCCTTTTCATCGACACCTTCACCCTCCCATTTCAAATCAATCCCGGCAAAACGGAAGGCAAGCGTTGCAAACTCCCGGACCGAATGCTGTTCTCCCGTAGCTATCACGAAATCCTCAGGATGATTGGCCTGCAGCATCAGCCACATGCACTCCACATAATCACGCGCATATCCCCAGTCACGCCTGGCATTGAGATTTCCGAGATAAAGCTTGTCCTGAAGCCCCTTTGCTATCCTGGCGGCGGCCAGTGAAATCTTGCGGGTAACGAAATTCTCACCCCTGCGCTCAGATTCATGATTGAAAAGTATGCCGTTCACGGCAAACATCCCGTAACTCTCACGATAGTTCTTAGTAATCCAGAAGCCATACTGCTTCGCCACACCATACGGTGAACGCGGATAAAACGGCGTGGTTTCCTTCTGGGGAATCTCCTGCACCTTGCCGAAAAGCTCCGACGTTGAAGCCTGATAGATCCTGCAAGATTTTTCCATGCCGCATATCCTTACAGCCTCCAGAAGCCTCAACGTACCCACAGCATCGGTTTCAGCCGTATATTCCGGTACATCGAAAGAAACCTTCACATGACTCTGCGCGGCAAGATTGTATATTTCATCAGGCTTCACCTGCGAAATAATCCTTATCAGCGAACTGGAATCCGTCATATCCCCCCAATGAAGCTCCACAAGACGGCTTCTCTTCATGTCCCTGACCCATTCGTCAAGATAAATATGCTCGATCCTTCCGGTATTGAAAGACGACGAACGCCGGAGAATACCATGGACTTCATAACCTTTTTCTATAAGAAACTCGGCAAGATACGACCCGTCCTGCCCCGTAATGCCCGTAAT
>CASGDV010000139.1 GCA_949300335.1 uncultured Bacteroidales bacterium
TCAGCGACGAGTTCATCCACTCAATACAGATGAAAATAAACCGCAGGCCAAGGGAAAAGTTGAACTTTTCTACTCCCAAGGATGAGTTCTTTAGACTTTTGTTATAATTTTGTCTCGTGTTGCACTTGCTCGTTGACTCTGCCTCAGCTGGTGATGTAGCTTTAAATTTGCTTTTTCTACCACTAATTTGTTATCTTTGTAAGATACAATCTAAATTGTTCTTAACATGAACCGAATTACGATTTTAGGAGCGGCTTTACTGTCGTTGCTGACATCCTGCGGTACAGGACAGACACAGGAAACCTTGACTCAGGCTGAAAATGAAGTTATCAAAACCATCATGGCCCGCAGAAGCATCAGGAAGTATGAAGCCAAAGATATCGAGGACGAGAAGCTTCAGCAGATAATCAGGTGCGGTATAAATGCACCGAACGGCATGGCAAGAGAATCCTGGGAAGTGAGGATTGTGAGACAGGGACCGGTCATGGAGTTAGCCGACAGTCTTTATTCGGTATATATGAACAAGGTCAGGGGAACCGAAGGAATTGCATACAAGGCTGCATTCGGTGCTCCGGTACTTGTATTTATAGCGTATGACGAAAGATACGATATGTCCGTTGTGGACTGCGGTCTGCTTGGGGCGAATATGATTCTTTCCGCACAGTCCATGGATCTTGGAACATGTTGCCTCGGAGGCATAGTAAGATTCATAAATTCAGAGGAAGGTAAGCCGGTACTTGAGAAACTCGGATTTCCTGCTACACACAAGCTTCTGTATGCTATCTCAGTAGGATATCCGGCAGAGTCCCCTGAGGCGAAACCGAGAAATGAAGCCAAAGTGAAAATAATCAGATAATCTTCAGCAAGCTATGAAAAATTTTCTTTACCTGTTGGGAGGAATTTCATTCCTCTTTGTTTCGCATGTCCTTGTTGCAGGTGACAAAGACAATGTCATAATGCTCAATTCCGAAATACGCGGGCGTGTGTATGAAGGAATGGGATCATTGAGTGCGGGAGCTTCATCCAGATTGCTCCGGGATTATCCGGAACCGCAGAGATCTGTGATACTTGACTATCTTTTCAAGCCCGGTTTCGGGGCATCGCTGGACCACCTGAAGACTGAAATCGGAGGTGACATGAACTCAACCTGCGGTACCGAACCGAGTCATCAGCATAGCCGTGAAGATCTCTGTTTTGACCGGGGATATGAATGGTGGCTCATGAAAGAGGCCTGCAGCAGGAATCCGGACATTGTTCTTGATGTACTGCCGTGGGGCGCACCGGGTTGGATAGGAAACGGTAAGTTCTATTCCGGTGATATGAGCGATTATGTGGTACGTTTCCTAAAAGGTGCAAGGGACCATCACGGTCTTGATATAGATTATGTGGGAATATGGAATGAAAGGCCGTACAATACGGACTATATAAAGGAACTGCATGAAAAGATTGCTGCAGCAGGCCTGAACACGAAAATAGCGGCGGCCGACGAGATCAGGTCGTATTACATATGCCGTGAGATGCTTGCCGACCCCGAACTGTATTCTGCAGTGGATGTGGTTGGAACACATTATCCGCATGGTCAGGGAGAGCAGCTGTACAACGGAAAGACTGTATACGAACAGTATGGAGAGGACTACAGGATTGTCTGGAAAGAGGCGCTGGAGTGCGGCAAGCCGATATGGTCTCTTGAAGACGGTCCGTGGGCCGAGGACTGGAATGGGGCGAAAGGACTGATCAAGGTGCTGATCCACAATTATATTGAGGCCAAGATGGTCAAGACAATCAGCTGGAGCCTTATTTCTTCATATCATGATGAAATTGCTATAACTGCTTCCGGACTCATGAAGGCCAACACCCCATGGAGCGGACATTATGAACTGAAGCCTGCCCTATGGGCTATGGCGCATTTCACGCAGTTTGCCAGACCGGGATGGATATTTCTCGAAGGCAGTGCAAACGGATACCTGAAAAAAGGAGGAAGTTACGTGAGTCTGTGTTCACCGGACGGGAAGGACATTAGTATCATAGCTGAAACGGTAGAAGCAACTGAATCACAAGAACTTGAGATGAGCCTTGTCGGAGATTATACCGGAAAATGCTTCAGATTGTGGCAGTCGGATTCGCTTGAACAGTTCGTATGCATGCCGGATGTGATTGTTCCGGAGAACGGCAAGATTGTCCTGTCTTTGGAAAAAGGGCACATATATTCACTTACCACCACTGCCGGACAAAGGAAAGACGACCCGGGTCTGGAGATTCCCGGAAAACAGTACTTCCCTATTCCATATCGTGATGATTTTGATGAATACGAACCTGAAACCCTTCCCAGATATACCAGCGACATATCCGGAGTTTTCGAGGTTTGCAAGGATGGCGGGAACGGGTATCTGAAGCAGGTTGTCACAGAGTGCGGCATAGAATGGGCGGCAAGTCTGAATCCGGAACCGCTGACTGTCATTGGAGATTTTTCGATGGAGGACTATACTGTTTCGTCGGATGTTATGATGGAAGACAGGAGCGGAAAGATTTGTATTCTTGGAAGGATACCGCAGATTATCCAGGGGCAGGTTGTACGCCCATACGGATACTGGCTTGAAATAAGCGGTGATTCCGGTTTCAGATTGTGCAAAACCTTGGCTCCGCTGAAGAACGGATGGTCTGAATTTCCAGGAAAATGGCCCGAGAGCCGGAGTTTTTTCCCTGATGATACTTCGCAAAGCAGGGTTTTCATGAAAGAGGAACTGTCGGACTGGCCTGCAGAAAGGATTGCGCTGTTCGAAGGTCTCGCAGAAATACTTTCGGAAAGGGCCGGAGAAAAAGACGAGGTTGCACTTGTCATGTTTTCAAATGGAAGTTACCAGATATTTCCGGTAGGCACTCTTGCTTCCGGTTCATGCGGTTTCCGGACCGGAGAATGGAACAAGGTTGCGCTGGGATTCCATGGAGACAGGATTACTGCCTCCGTGAACGGAAAGGTAATAGCCCGTGTGAAGGATGCTGAATATACAAAAGGCATAGCAGGTTTGGGGACCGGATGGAACACGGCCCGTTTTGACAACTTTGAGATTTTGCACTGAAAAATTCCGATTATATGAAGATAGTTGTAAACAACAGTGAAACTGAAATTCCGGAAAACACTACGGTATCGCAGCTCCTAGAGTCGCGGTCCCTGCCCCGTACGGGCATAGCTGTAGGCATTAACGGAAAGATTGTGCCCAAGTCCGAATGGGAAACGTGCAGGTTAAGTGAAAATGACAGCCTGATTGTAATAAGGGCGGCATGCGGAGGATAACTGAATGAAAGACGTACAGTTTATAACACATTATAATGAGAGATACTCATATCTGGATTCGGCGAGAGTGGCCCTGGAAGGCGGATGCCGATGGATACAGCTCAGAATGAAGGATGCTCCGGTTGAAGAAGTGAGGAAAACTGCAGTCATGGTTAGGAAAATGTGTTCGGATTATGGCGCGAAGTTCATAATAGATGACCATGTCATTCTTGCCGCAGAGACAGGGGCTGACGGAGTACATCTCGGAAAATCTGACATGCCTGTAAGTGAAGCCAGAAAAATTCTCGGGCCGTCGTATATCATCGGAGGAACGGCAAACACTTTTGATGATGTCTGTTTTCAGGTGGAATCAGGTGTGGATTATCTGGGTATAGGTCCGTACCGTTTCACTTCCACAAAGAAGAATCTCAGTCCTGTTCTAGGCATTGATGGATACAGGAAAATCATTGCTGCCATGAAAGCACGGAATATGTCCGTGCCTGTCTATGCCATCGGTGGAATAGAATTTGACGACATACCCGAGATAATGCGTACAGGTGTATGCGGTATCGCCTTGTCCGGCACTGTCCTCAGGGCTTCCGATCCGGCAGCGGAAATGGCCAGGATAATTTCATTGGATATATAAAACTGTCATGATATGAAAGATTTGGTAATAGCCGGTAAAAAATTCGGTTCCCGGCTTTTTCTGGGAACCGGGAAATTCAGTTCGAATGAAATTATGGAGAAGGCGATAATTGCTTCGGATACGGAAATGGTTACCGTCGCGATGAAGCGCATCGACATGGACAACGCCGAAGATGATATGCTGAAACATGTCATGCATCCCTCGATACAGCTGCTGCCCAATACATCGGGAGTACGTGATGCGGAAGAAGCCGTATTTGCGGCACAGCTTGCCCGGGAAGCCTTCGGTACGAACTGGCTCAAGCTTGAGATTCATCCTGATCCCAGATATCTTCTCCCCGATCCGGTGGAAACATTGAAGGCAACTGAAGAACTTGTGAAACTCGGATTTATCGTGCTCCCCTATTGTCAGGCGGACCCGGTCCTGTGCAAACGTCTTGAGGAGGCGGGAGCTGCGGCTGTCATGCCTCTTGCTGCTCCGATCGGCACTAACAAGGGATTGCTTACCGGAGAATTCATACGCATCATCATCGAACAGAGTAATGTCCCGGTTGTTGTAGATGCAGGAATCGGGGCGCCGAGCCATGCTGCGGAAGCAATGGAAATGGGGGCGGATGCCTGTCTTGTCAATACGGCAGTTGCCGTCGCAGGAAACCCTGTAGAAATGGCTGTGGCCTTCAAGGAAGCCGTTATTGCCGGCAGGCGTGCCTGTGAAGCAGGTCTCGGGACGCAGGTTTCCGGAATAACAGCCTCAGCGTCTTCACCGCTTACTTCATTCCTTGATGATTGATTTATTTTAACATAGAACAGATGTTTTCAGAAGAATTAGAAAAAATATCCTGGGAGGAGACTACGGAAAGGATATATTCAAAGACTGATGCAGACGTCATCAGAGCCCTGGGCAAGGATAAGTGCGATACGGATGACTTCATGGCGCTCATTTCCCCTGCAGCAGGAAAGTTTCTGGAGCCTATGGCGGAACTGAGCCGGAAATATACCATGGAACGTTTCGGAAAGACCATATCCCTTTTCATCCCCCTGTATCTGACGAATTCCTGTACGAATTCATGCGTATACTGCGGATTCCATATAAGCAATCCGATGGCAAGGACAATCCTTACATATGAAGAAATAGAAAATGAGTACAAGGCGATAAAGAAACTGGGCCCGTTCGAGAATCTCCTCCTGGTCACGGGAGAAAATCCTGCAAAGGCCGGAGTACCCTATATTGCAAAGGCTCTCGACCTGGCAAAACCTTATTTTTCCAATCTGAAGATAGAGGTGATGCCGCTTACCACTGATGATTACCTCGAGCTGAAGAAACACGGCCTGAACGGAGTAATATGTTTTCAGGAAACCTACAACAGAGACAGATACAGGATTTATCATCCGCGCGGAATGAAGTCGCGCTTCGAATGGAGGGTGGACGGATTTGACAGGATGGGACAGGCCGGAGTGCACAGCATCGGTCTCGGAGTTCTCATCGGTCTGGAGGAATGGCGTACGGATGTCACCATGATGGCCATCCATCTGAGATACCTTCAGAAGCATTACTGGAAAACAAAATACAGCGTGAATTTCCCGAGGATGCGACCGGCGGAAAATGAGGGATTTGTTCCGAATGTAATAATGAATGACAGGGAACTGGCCCAGGCTACATTTGCAATGCGCATTTTCGACCATGATGTGGACATATCATATTCTACCAGGGAACCGGCGAATATCAGGGATCACATGGCTACTCTTGGAGTAACTACAATGAGCGCCGAGAGCAAGACGGACCCGGGAGGATACTGCACATACCCGCACTCTCTTGAACAGTTCCATGTCAGTGATGACAGGACGGCCTCGGAAATAGAAAAGGTATTGAAATCTCTCGGCAGGGAGCCGGTATGGAAAGACTGGGATGTTTCTTTCGATCTGATGACAAGATGAATATGGACAGGTATGAACGTCAGGTCATATTGCCTGAAATAGGTATAGACGGCCAGCGGAAGCTTCTCTCTTCACGTGTTCTGATTGTCGGGTTGGGAGGTCTCGGAGCTCCTGTCGCTCTTTATCTGGCCGGTGCCGGAATCGGCACACTGGGACTGGCGGATGACGACACGGTGAGTCTTGGCAATATCCACCGTCAGATTCTTTATGATGAGAGCCAGGTCGGCAGATCCAAGGCAGAATGTGCAGCAAAACGGTTGTCGGCCATGAATTCATCAGTGAAACTGAGGCTGTATCCGTACAGAATAGAAAATGGAAATGCAGAAGGAATCCTGAAAGATTATGATGTCGTCGTTGACTGCAGCGACAACTTCAAGACGCGTTACATGCTTGATGATGCGTGCAGGAAAACCGGTCTCCCCTATGTATATGGAGCCATAGGTGCTCTGGAAGGCCAGATATCCGTTTTCAACTCGGGAGAAAGAAAACGGCATTACAGGGATCTCTATCCCGATGAGGATGTCCTGTCTGATGAAAAACCCTCCAAAGGTGTTCTTGGAGTGACGCCCGGGGTGGTCGGCTGCATGCTTGCCGCAGAAGTAATCAAGCTGCTCACCGGTTTCGGTACCGTCATGTCCGGGAAACTGTGGACAATCGACCTCAGAACAGGAAAAACTGAAATTTTCGATTTGTAGGCCTATGAAGATGAAGCTTGTTGTAATAACTGCACCCGTTTTTTTCAGCGGGGAACCGGAGATAATTACGATGCTCTTCAAGGATGGACTGGAGTATCTTCATCTCCGGAAACCGGGCGCCCCACAGGATGCCGAAGAAAAACTGCTGGAGAGGATTCCGCCGGAATTCCATGACAGGATAGTCATTCATGAAAATTTCTGTCTTTATGAGAGACAGGGACTGAAAGGCATACATCTGAATTCACGGAATCCTCACATGCCTGAGGGATATGCGGGCCATGCAAGCCGTTCCTGCCATTCACTGGACGAAGTGGCAGCATGCAGGAATCAATATGACTATGTCTTCCTGAGTCCGGTTTTCGACAGCATATCCAAGAAGGGATACAATTCTGCATTCCGGCCAGAAGAACTTCTCCATGCCCGACAATCAGGTGGAATCGGAGATAATGTGATTGCACTTGGAGGTATATCTTCCGCAAATATCGGCTTGGTACGGAAACTTGGATTCGGGGGCGCTGCTGTACTTGGAGATATATGGAATAGAAAAGCAGATGAAATTGCAGAGCATTTCAATGAACTGAAAAGACTTATACAGACATTTTGACAACAGATATTTATACCATGAACCGTTTGGCCATATTCATTTTTTTCATTTTACCTTTCCTTACAGGATGCGGGACCTCTTCCGGAACAGCACCTGACGTACTGATGCTGAAACCACATGAAACTCTTCCGGAAGGCATTGATGAAGAGGATTATATCTCGGTCTTCCTTGCCGGCACCATAGACATGGGAAACAGCAGGGACTGGCAGCAGGAAGTCTTCCGATATTTTTCTACGCTTGAGGGCAAATACCTGCTTTTCAATCCGCGTCAGGATGAATGGGATTCCTCCAGACCCGGAGAGATGGATTATCAGGTAAACTGGGAACTGGAGCATCTAGAAAAGGCGGACAGGATAATCATGTATATAATAGGAAGCAGCAAATCTCCGGTATCGCTGCTCGAAATGGGGCTTCACATGCGTTCCGGCAAAATGACAGTCGTCTGCGAGCCGGAGTACTACAGATATGACAATGTCCGGATCACATGTGAATTTTACGGTGTCCCTTTGTATTCAAGTCTTGAGGAGGCCTTGAAAGGACTGTAAGTATCTCAAAAATTTTTGAAATTTAGGAGTGATGGTTGTATTTTTGCCGTACACAGACTGATAACTCTAATTTTTTCATAATGAAACGTATCGTTTTCCTGGATTACGTGAGGGTATTCGCGTGCTTTCTTGTGATGCTGGTCCATGCCAGCGAAAATTTTTACGGAGCGGCAGGCTCCACTGATATGGTAGGTCCGCAGGCCATGCTCCAGAATGAGGCTGACCGGCTTTGGGTTTCGGTATATGACGGTTTTTCGCGTATGTCCGTTCCTTTGTTCATGATTGTATCGGCTTTCCTGCTCGTACCGATGAAGGAAGAGCTTACATCGTGGCAATTCTACAGGAAGCGTTTCATACGTGTCGTTCCTCCGATGTTTGCATTCATGGTGCTTTACAGTACTCTGCCGCTGTTGTGGGGACAGATTGACACAGCCACTTCTCTAAAGGATCTCTCGAGGATATTCCTGAACTTCCCTACTCTTGCCGGGCATCTTTGGTTCATGTTTCCGCTCATAGGAATATATCTTTTCATTCCTATGATTTCCCCGTGGCTCAGAAAAGCTTCGGCCAGAGAGGAACTGTTTTTCATCGTTCTCTTCCTCATTTCCACGTGCATGCCGTATCTGAACAGATGGTTCGGAGAACTTTGGGGACAATGTTTCTGGAACGAATATCATCTTCTCTGGTATTTTTCCGGATATCTCGGATATCTGGTACTTGCCCATTATATCCGGACGCACCTGAACTGGAGCAGACGGAAAAGGCTTGTTTTGGGCTCGCTTTCGATGATTGCGGGTGCGGTAATCACCATCCTGTCCTTCTATGTGCAGGCAGTGCCGGGACAGATTCATTCCACCCCCGTACTTGAAGTCGGATGGGCATTCTGCACTATAAACTGTGTCCTTCTTACGGCCGGAACGTTCATCTTGTTCACCTGTATTGAACGCAGGGAATCGCCGAAGATCGTGGAAGATGTGTCCAGATTAAGCTACGGGATGTATCTCATGCATATTTTCTGGCTCGGACTCTGGGTGACTGTCTTCAAGCAGAATCTGGAGCTTCCTACCGTTGCAGCCATACCGTGCATTGCCATTTGTACATTTGCGAGCAGCTATGTGGCGACAAAGTTCATTTCGTTCATACCGGGAAGCAAATGGATCATAGGATAGTTGAAATTCAATGCCGGATGAGTCATTATGCAAATAAAATCGAAAAAAATGTAACAACGGAATGAAATAATTACTACATTTGTCGCCCGAAACATCGGGATGTAGCGCAGTTGGTAGCGCACTACGTTCGGGACGTAGGGGTCGGGCGTTCGAGTCGCCTCATCCCGACATGAGAGAGTGGCCTGAAAGTCATAGACTTAACGGTCACTCTCTTGTTATTTGCTGAATCTCTCCCGACTGACGGCAGCTTCAGACACTATACATTCGTGTGGAGCCGCCGAATAATTGCATTTACGGATTTAATTACTATTTTTACACTGTTGTATGATTAAATTATCTATAAGTATGAAAAACAGTGTTGCATTCTTGCTCTTGTGCGTTCTGATTACATCAGCGGCACCTGCATCATCAGCGGAAAGACAGACTGGCATGTCATTGGAGAGAATAGAAATATCGCCGAATCTTGTTTCCACAGCCGCACCGGAGCCTTTGGACAACGAACTTTTTATGGAAGTACATACCCACATAAATGAATATGTGGAGTTCATGAATGCCCAGGGAGTACCTGTTTCTGCGACTAAGGTCAATCAGTGGTTACTCATGAACAAGAAATATTTCACGAACCAGCAGCTGATGGCAATCAGCGAGAAACTTAAGGTTCTGGATGAAGAAAATTACAGAAATCTGATAATGGTGGAATACAAGGATCCTGTTGTTTCTCTTATTCTTTCCGTTTTTACGGGAGTTTTGGGCGTGGACCGCTTCTACATCGGCAATGTAGGCCTCGGAGTCGGGAAACTCCTTACTGCCGGAGGATTCGGAGTTTGGTGGCTTGTCGACCTGTTCTGTATACAGAATGCCACTAAAAAGGTAAACTATAAGGAAACCGATGAATTTTTCGCATTGATAGGAAAATGAACCCAATAAAATACAATAAAATGAAAACCTTTATTACACTTGCCTGTGCCATGATTCTATTCCCGTTCATATCATGCACGAAAAACAGAAATTATGACAGTTCGCCAGTAGCCTCCCTGGAACTTACGAGATTCCTCGGACAATGGTATGAAATCGCAAGATTCGACCATAGCTTTGAAAGGGACATGGACAATGTTATGGCCGAATATTCGTTGAATGATGACGGGACAGTGAAAGTATTGAATTCAGGATGGAAAGACGGAGTTTTCAAGACTGCTGAAGGAAAAGCGAAATGTCCGGATCCGAAAAATGCCCCGGCGCATCTCAAAGTTTCATTTTTCCTGTTTTTCTATTCCGACTACAATGTAATGTATCTTGACGAAAATTACGAATACGCACTGATCGGAAGCGAAAGCGACAAATATCTGTGGATATTGTCACGTAAACCAGAGCTGACCGATGATGCGAAAGCATCGATACTTGCTGAAGCCTCGAGAAGAGGATACGATACCGACGGACTCATTTGGGTAAAACATGACGGAAGGAAATAAGATTTGATCGCCTGGTATGATGAAAAATAATCCTATGTGTTTTTCAACACGTTTTGCTGCCATACTGCTTGCTGTCATCCTGACAGCAGGCTTTGCTGCAGCACAGAATCTGACTGTAGCATCATACAACATCCGTTACCGCAATGACGGTGATGCTGCTGCCGGAAATGCCTGGGAAAAAAGATATCCGTGGATATGTTCGCTGCTTGAATTCGAGAATGTTGATATCTTCGGTGCGCAGGAAGTGCTGCATCCGCAACTTGGAGACATGCTGGCAGCCTTGCCGGAATACGGATATGTCGGCGTCGGCCGTGAAGACGGAATGCAGAAAGGAGAATATGCCCCGATTTTCTTCCGCAAGGACAGGTTCAAACTGCTTGACAGCGGATATTTCTGGCTCTCAGAAACTCCTGAAAAGCCTTCTGTCGGCTGGGATGCCGCTCTTGAAAGAATCTGTACATGGGGACATTTCAAAGACAGAAAGACCGGCAGGAAATTCTGGTTTTTCAATCTTCATATGGACCATGTAGGGACACATGCCCGTGAAAACGGGGCATCCCTGGTGGTAAGCAGAATACGTGAATGGTGCGGAAAAAACGAAAGGGTATTCCTTACAGGTGATTTCAATGTAGACCAGACAAACACCATATATACAATTTTTACCGGTTCCGGAGTACTTTCCGATTCGTATGTCACGGCAGAAAAGAGATATGCCCCTTCTGGTACGGCAAACAAATTTGACCCGAATTCATTTACCTCAAGCCGGATTGACCATATATTCGTGACTCCGTCCGTGAAAGTTTCGAATTACGGTGTTCTGACGGAGACCTATCGTGATGAAACGGAAGGCAGTGACAAAGGTTATGGGTCCGGAAATTTCCCTAAAGAGATAAAGCTTCATGATTATCAGGCTAGGACTCCTTCAGACCACTTTCCGGTAATAATCCGTGTGACTTTGTAGACCGCGATATTCCGGCAGACGGATAAAAATTATTTTACATGAAAGACGACAGACTGGATTCCATTGTGAATTTCTGCAGACTGATAGACAGGGAGAAATTCATTAAAAGACGTACATACCTGACTGACGGTGAGAGGTTTGAAAATGATGCGGAACATGCGTGGCATCTTGCAGTCATGGCATTGCTTCTTGAAGAATATTCGAACGAGAAGATAGAATTGTCCAGAGTTATGTCCATGGTGCTGATTCATGACCTTGTCGAAATTTATGCCGGAGATACTTTTGCATATGATTATGAGGGATTGAAGACACAGAAGGAGCGCGAAGAGGCTGCTGCAGCAAAGCTTTTCTCGGGACTTCCGGAAAATCTTGCAGCCAGACTTGCTTCCTTATGGAATGAATTCGAGGAAAGCCGGACTCCTGAATCCCGTTTCGCGCATACCCTTGACAATTTCCAGCCACTGATGCTTCAGGCGGCCACTGACGGAAAAGCATGGAAGGAAGGAAACCGGAAACTAAGCGAAGTCCTGAGGCGTAACATGCATACTTCTGAAGGATCGGAGGCTTTATGGCATTATGCACTGGACAAATTTATCAGGCCGCAGCTGGAAAACGGCCATCTTTCAAACGATATCGTTATAAATGACAACTAATAACCTGCCATATGTCAATATTTGAAAAGACCAAAGTCCTATGCGAGCTTATTGCAGAATCGGAAGATGATTCGCCGGTATCGGCTACAGTCGAAGTTTTCTTCGATGAAGACATGAATCTTAATATTCTTTTTGAACATAGGGACTACGACAATCCCGAATACTCATGCTTCTCATATGCGATAGTTGCAAACAATGATTGCTTCAGAATCGCGTCATTTGGAGATGTTTCCCTGAGCGGTATTCCTTCCATGCTTAGAAAGAAGTTCGGTCTTGAATTGTGCTGTTGCAAGGCGTCCGAAGCAGAAGCCGCATTTTATGATATTCTGGAATATGTAAAAATTTCCGGAGCCCGATACAAACTGGCAGAGGAATTGCCATATAAGAATTAAATGCATATGTACAGACGATTGGTAAATTTGATAGGCAAACGCAACAGGGAATTCATCATCCTTTTCTATGCAGTCCTGTTCATACGTTTCTTTTGGTCGTGCATAAGGGAGGACGTGGGAGGTTGCCTCGTATTCGACAAGTTTTGTTTCTGGACTAACGGTATACTGGCGTTCCTGATACTTCTTGGTTCTGCCTACCTGCTGCTTATAGATCACATAAGACTGGACCGTTTGCTGAGCGGGGGCAGACTTGCAAATATTCTGTACATTATCGCCGGCATACTGTCGGTTCCTTTTACCTTGAATTTCCTGATTTTCCTCTTTTACCCGGATCCGGCTCAATTCGCCCGGGAGATTTTCGGAGAATCCGACCCGGAGTCGGAAACAAGTTTGTTATGGGCGATATTCTATCATTTTATGGACCCAGGAAACCAGCAGATGGCCATTACACACCGGGCAAAGATGTGGACTCTGCTGATATCCATGTCAGGAGCCGTACTTATGGGTGGCGTACTGATTTCATCAATAACAAATTTGTTAGACAGACGTGGCAGCAATTTTATGGAAGGACTTTGCAGATATCCCTACAATTTCATTTCGAGACCTTCTTTCGGAAAATTCGTAATCATCATTGGGGGGCATGAAATGGTCACAGGGCTCTGCAAGGATATTCTGGAAAAGAACAGGAATCTGGACAACATATTCATTCTTACTTCGTCGGACATTGCCGCTCTGCGGAGCAATCTGCGATCAAGACTGCGTGCGGACGAAGAAAGGATTGTCGTATATTCAGGATACAGGGGGAATGAAGAAGAACTGGATGCACTGCATCCGCAGTATGCCGAGGATATCTATATAATCGGAGAAGGAGGAGAAGAACCGCTTCATGACCAGCTGAACATGAAATGTGTAAATTATCTCTCGTCAGTAATGCCACTTACGGACAAACCTGTCAAATGTCATGTCCTTTTCGAATATCAGACTACGTTCGCCGCATTCCAGTCTTCTTCAATAAGAAGCATATTGGACGGACGTATAGAATTCCTGCCTTTCAATTATTATGAAACCTGGGCACAGAAGGTCACGTCCGATTATCTACCGATTGAAGGACCGTCACAGGAATATGAAAGCAGGCAGCGCGTGCATATATTCATTGTCGGAATGTCCAGGATGGGAGTTGCGCTTGGACTTGAATATGCCCATATGGCGCATTTTCCAAACTTCATACGTGACAAGGAAACCCGTACCAGAATATCTTTCATTGACATGGATGCAGGAACTGAAAGCGGCTATCTGATGGGACGGTACAAGAATCTTTTCGGACTTTCCAGATGGAGATACTGCAGCGGAGATTGTGAAGGAATACCGTGGAACTTGCCGGAAAGGGACTTTCTTGATATAGAATGGGAATTTCTTGACGGAGGGGTACAAACGCCTTACATTTCGGACTATATTGAAAGACAAGCGCAAAGCAACGATGCTTCGGTCACGATAGCTGTCTGTCTTCCGGACTCAAGCCAGTCTCTGGCATCCGCTCTATATCTGCCTGATATTGTATATGTTTCCGAAAATGTGCGTCAGATTCTTGTCTATCAGGACATGGAATCTTCCATAATTGACGGTATAAATGACAAGGATATGCGGTACAGCAAGCTCAAATCTTTCGGTACTGCACATGAGACATATGACGAAGGATTTATCGGAAACGATTTGAAAGCGATGCTTGTAGGAGGTGTATATGCAGCAGCCTATGATATGATAGCCTCATCCGCTTCGGATGAAAATCTTTATGAAACACTTAAGGACCGTTTTGAGGAAAAAGGATTGAGAGAATGGAAAAACAGCAAGATATGGGCGAAATGGTCGAATATATACAATTCAGGTACACTTAAAGTCAAAATGAGATCCTGTGGTATGAACGTGAAAGATTTCGATATATTGAGAAAAAACATTTCGCTGAGAAACGGCAAAGTGGTATTCAATGAAGAGAAAATTGGCAGGGAACTTATGGACAGGTTCAGACAACTTGCGGAGGTAGAGCATAACAGATGGAACATCGAGAAACTGCTCATGGGATATCGTGCCTTGACTGAAAAGGAAATGGAACTATTCGACGGCAATCTTTCGAAAGAAGAGTTCGCTGGCCTTAAGGGTGAACTCAAAGACAAAGCATCGAGGGCACATCTTGACATTCTTCCTTTCAGTGAACTAATAGTAAAGGACAGCGGAGCGGAAGATTATGATTATCTTCTGTCACTGATGCTTCCTGATATCCAGGAGAAATCCGTATCCGCAAAAACATGTTGACGGTTCGCAATGGCAGATAAGTCCACCGGAATATATTTACATGGAAATTCAAACAATTTTTAAATATCTTGACAAAATGAAACATGATTATAACCCGATGCCTGTAAGTGTTGAAGACGTTGTTCTTCCGGATAATCTCTCCCCTCTCACGGAAATGCTGGCGAAGAATGTGCATGAAGTCTGGGCGGAATCACGTATCAGCCAGGGGTGGACTTACGGGAAAGAAAGGAACGACGAAAGGAAGACGCATCCTTGTCTGGTTCCTTATGAAGAACTCAGTGAAGTCGAAAAGCAATATGACAGGGACACTGCCTTGAATACGTTGAAGCTTATCTATAAATACGGATTCAGAATCATAAAACAATTCTAAATCATTATGTCCGGAATATTATTGGAATTCAATTTGGAACTCATTGGATTATTCCCGGATTGATATTTTGGCATACTCTTTGCTAAATAACCAGACGTTGGTCTGAGGTTATCCAAAACTTCAACAACAGTTAGGTTATTAGTTTTAGTGTTATTAATTATGTGGTTAGTATGAAGGTCTGCACGTGAGTGCCGACCTCATTTTTTATCCCTGTCCATACTCAGAATCACCGGGAAGCAGATAATGCGGGAATGTATGTGTTCCGGTATGCTCCATTAAGTTTGCAGAAAAAATAGATCGACACGCCAGATCTATACTCATCCTTGGCAGGTATGCTTTTCCCAGGAGATATTAGAGAACACTTCAGAATGATTCTGCACTTTGCGGAGACGCTTACAAAATGACCGGGTGCCAGGACAGAGGCAACAGGGGAAATATGCTCTTTGTATCAGTACATGCCTGTGAGCAGGGAAGATGGTGAAAAATGTCTCGTCTCAGCTAAAAATATCATGCCTCGGAAAAAAATGCATTAACATCGTCAATGGAGTTACGAGGCGGGGAGAAATCCTAAAAAATACCGCTGCAGAGTCTTTCAATGCTAAAATAAAGATTCATAAGGCATCTGACGGTGACTCTGTGTCTGAGGTCAAGTATTTCCTGTTCAGACTTTGTTATATATGGACTGTCGTTTGATTCCTTCGTTATGAGTCAACAGGCAGACTGCTTTTCTACTTTTATCACATTATCAATCAGTTTGTTATAAAGTTTTAGCCTTTTCACGAGAGTCCCTGATATCCATGCCTGATTCCGGACTTTAATTAAAATCAGACACATGGTTTTGCCGGTAATCCCGACTCACTTGATATAATCGGGATAATTGGGAACAGGCTTTGAATTAAAACCAAAACGGGCTGCGCCGGAATCATATCATGCGCAACCCGTTTTTCGCATCAGGACAAGGATTAGTCGGACACGACTACAATCCCCAGTCATCCAGTGTGTAAGATTCCGTCACGGAGTCAGGAACTCCCGGGAAGAAATCGAATTCTCCTCCGGTAAGTTTCTCGATTTCGTCCACACTGCGGGCAAAATCCCTGATATTGCCCTCCATTTCACCCACATTATTCAGATTCTGCGGCAACCAGAAACCGATTGCCATCAGTTCCGAAGCATCACATTCCATTATATGTTTACCAGTATTTCCTTTTTTGGTTCTCAGATATATCTTGAACTGATGGGTCGGTACTATGCATTTTTTGGTTTTCGACGAATGAGTAGTACCGGAACATGCATCGTAGGTATACATGTCATCATTCTCATAATAGCATCCGGAAACCACATAACAAGTATCAGAACATGTCCATTTCCCGGTAAGGAACTCTTCCAGTTCGGAATGTACATTCGGATACTGGAACTTCTCGGGAGCTATATTGGTCGGATAGAATGTCTGGAGGTTCAGTTCGTCAGGAGGATTTTTGTCCTTCGTTCCCCTTCTGTCATGTGATCTCAGAAGGTGACCTCTTGTAAATGACATGCCGTTAACATAGCTCCAGTACTGGAATTTATCCTGCGGTTTGCCGCCATTCCCGAGCCAAGGCCAATCATTCCAGTCGGAAGAATATATGATTGACTGTTCGGATTCATCAAAAAGCGGATCAGGCCTCCACGGATCCGGTTCCGTCCTTCCCTGTCCTTCTAAATAACATTCATGACAAGGATAAGCGACCCATACGGGATTATGTCTGTAAATATCATAACATGCACTGTAATTCCTGACTTCCTTCTTGCTTATTATAGTTTCAGCCCTGTGGATTACATATTTGTAGTTCGCATTTTGTTTCATTGTTTCAGGAACTTCCGGCCATGGATATACCTTAGGTGCCTCATTGAGATCTATTATGTTTTCAGGAGTCTTCCCAGAAATCTCCAGGCGGATGTCATCAATTCTGATATTGTTCCCATTCGATACGAAAGTAATGCAAACGGTTTCGGGGACATCATTAGCAAAAGCGAACACAGTTCCCGCCTCGGCCCAGGATCCCGAAGACTTCCTCGAATAATTCAGTTCGTGACTGCGTGAATCTCCACCGTTGAAATCAAGATATATCCTGATTGATTTTCCGGGAACGAAATCGGTTCCGTACTGTGTGGCGCCGAAAGAAAGTTCGTAGGTGTCATATTCCGAAGGAAGGATGATTCCGCTGATTGACACATATGCACCGTCTCCACCGAAATAAAATGCATTTCCTCCTGAAGCGCCCTCATATGACGATGAAGGGAAATTGTCCCTGATGCTCACTGTACGGCCTGAATATGTCACGTTGCCTGCCCCTGATCCGGATGCATTGATGTAGCCGGACCATTGGTCAAGAAACGGTGGCTTCTCACCGTTCCATTTCCCGCCTTCAAGATCCTCCAGATATACGATGGCTTCCTCCGGCAATTCTACGGCTTTCCTCGTTACAGTGACTGTCACGGTCGCCTGCTTGTCGGAAGTCGAGCGTTTGTCCGTCATTATGGTTATTGTTCCCGTTTCTCCTTCGGGAATATCGAGGACACTTACAACAGTCTCGCCTTCCCCGCCTGTCTTGGGGCTGAACTTGAGGCTGCCGAGATCCGAATCCGCTTTCCATGTCACATTCGACGAAACCGTGAAACAATTGTTTTCTGGATTATCGGCATCATATTCCAGCGACTCTACGGATGAATCGAGGATAGCCGTCTCCAGCTCGCCGCCGTCATCATCGGTATTGACACAGCTCGCCGTTACGCTGAACAACATAATGCAGATAAACAGTCTGTTAATTACTTCTTTCTTAAACATATGGTTGCTTCTATTTCAAATTGGCCGGAATGCCTTTCCTCGGAGCATGAAAGCCTTTACCGCACCGGCATATGCAAAGTTTGTAAAAAAAACGTTTCTGCATATGTCAATAAAACAAAATTTATGTCATTGAATAAAATATCGGGATTTTAAACGTCAATTTCCGCTATTCATGCCGATTCGTTTTGCGTATTTAGCAGGAGAAGTACCGATTATTTTTGTGAAGGAACGGTTAAAAGTGGAAAACGAGTTGAAACCGCTTTTTTCGGATACTTCAAGCAACGTAATATCCGGATTGTCTTCGATTATGCTTCGAGCCATTTCTGTCCTGAACCTGTTTATGTACTCATAGAAGGTTATGTTCAGATGATTGTTCAAATACTCCGAGAGATAAGTCCTGTTAGTACCTATCCTCTTCGCAAGATCTCCCAGTGTCAGTTTCGGATTGAGAAACAGTTTGTTTCCGTTCATGCATTGCTCCAGTTTCATCCTGAAGACATCTTCCTTTTCATCAATGCAGTTCTCCTCGTCTGAATAATCATGGGAGATATTGTTGTTTTCCGTTTCACGAAGGTCCACAACATGATGTTTCACTGCCGCGCTGAAGATATAAATCCATGTACCTATCGATACTACGAAATATATTGCATCTCCGATCCATGTCGAGTTCCATGTCAGGAAGGCCCATGCAAGCAGATTCAGGAAATGTGCCAGTATGGCCTTTTTCACCCATGTTACGGAGATATTGGATATGTCAGAAAAATTATTCTTTATCAGCTTATCCCTTTCAGATTCAATGAAAAGAACAACTATGAACATAATAAGTCCTAATAGAATCGTATATATAATGAAAATTTTGGTAATCAGCGCATACGGGAAGATAATATAAAGGAGTATCGACAGAAAAGGGATTGAAAATGCCATTATCGTCCTGTCTGGTCTCACCCATCCCGGAATAACGGCTTCCATGAAAAAAAGCGCCATCATGGGGACATAGAGCAAATCAATCATCATGACGAGATTCACGACGAATTCAGACTTCCAGAGTTCGTCGTCTATGAAAACCATATCCTTCAGGTACAGAACGACCAGCAGCAACATACTCATGAAAAGCAGTTTGGATAAGTTGCTTTCATTACGTCTAGGATAGATTCCCACACACAATAGGATATAAAACATCAATGCTGCACCTCTCAGCACATGAGAAATGTTTTCATACATATCAGGCTTGAACTTATGTTCGTTTTGTAAGTTAGTATTGCTTAACCGATACTTTTTATATAGGTTTGCAAATATACTGAATTAATTTGGTTTTGCAGAACGGGAACAGTTTAAATTTAAATTCCAGATAGCATGAACAGAAACGATTTCAGGATAGAAATCTGCGCAAACTCACTCAGAAGCTGTCTTGCGGCACAGGAAGGAGGTGCGGACCGCGTGGAATTATGTGCCGGCATACCGGAAGGCGGTACAACACCTTCTGCAGGAGAAATTCTGGCGGCAAGAGAAAAACTTGACATCAAACTTAATGTAATTATCAGACCTAGAGGAGGTGACTTCCTGTATTCCGGACTTGAATTCGAAATAATGAAGCGTGATATCGTCTTTTGCCGTGAAGCAGGTGTCGACGGGCTTGTTTTCGGCATACTTGATGACGAAGCGGGAATCGATATGAAAAGGATGGAAACACTTGTCGGACTGGCTGACGGAATACCCGTTACCTTCCATCGTGCTTTTGACCAGACATCGGATCCCGTCAAGTCTCTGGAGGATATTATTTCCCTCGGGTGCAGTCTGGTACTGACATCCGGACAGCAGAGAAAAGCCTGCGACGGAATACCTCTGATTAAAAAACTGGTGGAAATATCAGACGGCAGAATAGGCATCATGGCCGGATGCGGCATCGACAAAGACAATGTCCGGGAGATTGCGGAAAGGACAGGGGTGAAAGATTTCCACTTCTCCGCACGCGAAGTCTTTGACAGCCGGATGAAGATAAGGAACACCGTTGTCCGTATGGGTGCGGACAACGATGAATTCAAAGTTGCATATACTACGGCTGAAAAAGTCAGGGAGGTAATCGGAAGATTACTCTAGTTTCCTTATATTGTATGACAGATTCTCTCCCATACCTATCGTATATCCCTGTGACATGAAAACTATCCGGTTGAATGTGTCGGCCATTATAAACAGCGGAAGCCTTCCTCCTTCATCCAGTTTCATGTTTCCAGCTATTTCACTGCGGATACTGCCGTCGGTATCAATCCCGAATATGACTGTAGACGGGAGGTCAGGGTAGTTTTCATATCTGAATCTTCTGCAGTCATCCTCCGAGGCAAAAAGCAGCAGAATCGGCCTTCCCCATTCCTCAAACTTTTCCTTCACAGCAGAAATATCTTTCAACGCATGGTTTGTCGGTTCCTTACCGTAATCTATAATGCCGATGATGAAATATCCTCTGCCTGAAGCGGAAAGTACGGATGATTCCTCATTGTCCAATGTACGGTATTTAAGTTCCGAATTGAAATTACCTATGACTTTCAGTTGCGAATTTTCATTTCTCAGTGAAATGACGGCTCTTGCAGGCTTGTTCTCCTGCACATTGAAAAATGTAATATCACTCAGGACACTCCCGTCGGCCATTCTGGTCCCGTTTACAAGCATGTAATATCCGCAATCCAAACGTTCGCCGTCTGCAAAGGTGTTCTTCAAAGTCGTATTGTCGGAATAGTTCAACAGACTGAAGTTGCCTTCATCATATTTGGAGAGACTGAAATGGCTGTAGTATTTCGGATCGTCCGAGATGTCGTTTTCGGTAAAACCGAGTTCAAGCAGACCTTGCGGAGACGATTTCTGTACATCTGAGTCGAAATCCACATCCACGACATTCCCCTTGCCGTCCGAATATTTCACGTTTCCGGTCACGGAATCCTGCCACGCGGAGATTCCAAGACTCCTTGCGACAGCCACAAAATATGTTTTCCTCGAATCCTCATCACAAATCCTGCTCTTATGTACGGCTGCGGGAGATATCTGGACATATTTCATGGAAATATCGTCGAGGCAATTCAGGCTGTCGCTGCACCATTGCACAAGAGATGCAGGATTATTTCTGAATTTTTGTGAATCGGCATCAGATATCGCGTCAATCAAAAAACTTCTGTATGCAGTAAGCATCTCCGATGAAACTCTTGGATTCAAAACATTGTCGGCAGAGTTATTTTCATGCGTGTTGTACAGATGGTCATCCAGAACTTCCTTCGGAGTGTCTCTGAGGTCTTTTGCCGATACAAGGCCGAGAAGCCTTACTGCAGTTTCTTTCTTCCCTTTTACTGCGGCTTCCTCCAGAAATGCCGTTATCTCGGCATGGTTTCCCCTTGAGCCTACAAGAAACTTACGCACGGCTTCAGGTGCATATCCGTGTTCCGAAGCGAACTCATCTGCTGCTGCATCATTGAAGAAAGTTGAAATGTAAGCTGTTCTTACGGAATCTTCGGCAATCAACCTGCGGGTATTCTCATCACGCTGTTCCTGAGTAACTGCCGGCATACTGGCATTTTCGGGAGGCGGAACAATGTCAAATGACAGCTTTCCTTCATATTCTCCTGCTTTCTTGTCAAGTCGGATTACTGCATTTTGCATACGTCCGAAAGAAATCTTTTCCAATCCGAACATCCCGTCCTTGTATGCAATGGCAAGCATGTCGCCGCTTCCGGCAGTCAGTCCTGCCATTCCCTCGGAATCGGTAATTTTTTGCGCCACCGTATAGAATTCAGCATAATTGTATATCTTGAACTGAACGGATGCATCCGGGACTTCCTTTCCGCTTGCATCGACGACGGAAACGGTGACATGCGCAGGAGAAGGCGCATAATTCCCGATGACATTAATCTCCGTAAACAAACGGTTCGCAGACATCACCTCTTCAGGTCCATCATACTTGCCGAACACTTTGGTATGCATGAGCATTCCGCGGCTTGCCGGTGCGTTGAACCATCCCAGATTAAGGACCGGTTCTGGTTCGCATGCCCCAAGGAACGCCCACTTTCCGTCGACCCATGCCTCCACCCACGCATGATTGTCATCGGTATGTGCCCATCTCGGCGTATATACCTGCCTCGCCGGAATTCCCACGGATCTCAGTGCGGCAACCAGGAAAGTGGATTCTTCCCCGCATCTTCCGTATGCAGTCCTCACAGTTGCAAGTGGAGAACTTGTTCTGGAATCCGACGGCATGTACGTCGCCTTTTCATGGCACCAGTGGTTTACTTCAAGCACTGCCTGCTCCATAGTCATGCCTTTGATTCTGTCCTTGAGCTCGGAATAAAAGACCTCCCTCGAATTGTCCAGATTTTCATTGTTGACTCTGACCGGCAGTACAAAATGCCTGATTTCCCTTTCAGGAATATTCTTTCCCCACGGCATTTCATCCAAGGCCTTCCGGGTGAGCCTGTAATTATTGAGAAAAAAACTGCCTTCATGGTTCAGTATATCTCCGGCCGGCATATAGGCATACAGGAACATCAGTGCTTCCCTCTCATCCGTATCCAGTTCTGTTCCGAAAACAGAGAATGCCTTGTCATATGACATTTCCGATTTCTTGGAAAGGAAATCCTCCCTTACGGTTTTTCTGAAACTCCTGTCACTAATGAAATGTTCATCGCATGAAGTCAATGTAAAAACCAGCGATGCGATGCAGACGCCGACTTTAAGACATATCCCGTAATTATCCATTGTCAAACAAGCAAGTGATTTATGCCATAAAGTTATGATATCCTCCCAAAGTATGCAACATTTTGTGCTCATTGTGCATCTTTTCGACATTACATTTCCGGCATAGTCCCTGCGGCGGACGGAAGATGTTTGACTGTGAAATCATTTGGAATATTGACATAAAATCTTTTTGACATGAAGAAAAGTATGTTATTTTTTGCAGCAATGCTTGCATTTGCGGTATCTGCTTTGAATGCCAATGCCCAGATAGGCGTTGATTTCGGTTATATGGGAAGTTCATACAGATCCACTTCCCAGGGTTCTGACAATGTCGCCACGACAGATCCTCTGAATGGTTTTTACGTCGGGGTGACTGATGACATCAAACTTGTCGCAGGTCTCTCCATCCAGCCTGGTCTTTCATATTCATTCCTCACATCATCGGAAAAACAGGAAGTCGCCGGTTTCAAATTTTCCGGTTCCACGAATGAGCACAACCTGAACATTCCCGTTCATCTGAAGTATACGTTCAACATCCTTCCGATATTGGGGATATACGTATTCGGAGGACCTTCTTTCAATATTGGTCTTGCTTCCAATGAGAGCTTCGACATTTCAGGAAGTCTTCTCGGGACGGAAATCAACGGAAAGATATCATATGACAACTATACCGGAAAAATCAGCTCGGAAAACATTTCGGATGATATCAGGAACCAGGTGAACAATTATATGCCTCAGAGCAGGATGTCCCGTTTCGACGTACTCCTCGGCGGCGGTCTGGGAATAAACCTTTTCAAATTTCTGTCAGTACGAGGCGGATACGATTACGGGATGCTGAACAGGTACAAAGGCGAATCAAAAGACCAGTTCAATATAAACAGAAGCCAGTTCTACGTTTCAGTAGGCTTCAGATTCTGATTACGACTACAGATAATCATATGCCGGTTTCAAAAGTTTTGCTTCTGAAACCGGTTTTTTCTTTTGCACGTTTCCGATTTTGAAAAATATGAACTATTTTTATCGATTGGAAACCTTATTACAACTATGCAAACAAAAAGAAAATTTACACTTGCGGTTGCGGCATCATTGGTATCAGCAACCTGTTTTGCGCAGGAACTGCCGTTCAGAAATCCAGAACTCCCGGTCGAAGAGAGAATAGAGGATCTGATTTCACGCATGACTCTTGAAGAGAAAGTCTCCCAGATGCAGAATACGACTCCTGCCATCGAGCATCTCGGAATACCTGCCTACAACTGGTGGAACGAATGTCTTCACGGAGTCGGCAGGTCGAACGACAAGGTGACGGTTTTTCCGCAGGCCATCGGAATGGCTGCCACTTTCGATGCTGAAGCGATGGAAAAGACCGGAAAAATCATATCCGACGAAGCCCGCGCAATATTTTATCAGGCCAACCGTTCGGGTATGCAGGGAGCACAGTACAAGGGACTGACATTCTGGACTCCGAACATAAATATTTTCAGAGATCCAAGATGGGGTCGCGGACAGGAAACTTACGGTGAGGATCCGTATCTGACCGGGCTGCTCGGGAAAGCCCTTGTAAGAGGATTGCAGGGTGACGATGATTTCATGCTCAAGACATCCGCATGTGCGAAACATTTCGCAGTACACAGCGGCCCTGAACCTACAAGACATGAATTCAATGCTGACGTTTCTGATTATGACCTTTGGGACACATATCTGCCTGCATTCCGTGAACTTGTTGTCGAAGGAAAGGTCAGCTCCGTAATGGGAGCCTATAACAGATTCAGAGGACAGCCATGCTGCGCAAGCGATGAGCTGATGCTGGACATTCTGAGAGGTTATTGGAATTTTGACGGATATGTGACATCCGACTGCGGTGCGATTGACGATTTCTTCAGATTCCACAAGACGCACCCTGATGCAGCATCATCGGCGGCTGACGGAGTGAAGCATACAACCGATCTGGAATGCGGAGGCGTATATTCCAGCCTTCCTGAAGCGGTGGCAAAGGGTCTTGTGACCGAAGAGGAAATCGATGAATGTCTTGCAAGGCTTCTGATGATACGTTTCCGTCTCGGACTTTTCGATCCTGAGGACAGGGACCCGTATGCGACGATACCGTATTCTATACTTGAATCGGACAGCCATAAGGCACATGCATTGAAAGTCGCACAGGAATCCATGGTACTTCTCAAGAACAACGGGATATTGCCGCTGAAACACAATCTGAAAAAGATTGCAGTAATAGGACCGAATGCAGACGAACCGTATTGCCAGCTGGGCAATTACAACGGATTCCCTTCTGAAATCGTGACTCCGCTCATGGGAATCAGGGAAAAGACCGGTGCTGAAGTCGTATATTCGAAGGTTTCAAATTATACTACAGCCATCGACTCCCGGGAAAAAATTTCCACATTGATTTCCGATGCCGGTCTGGTCATTTATGTCGGTGGAATCTCTCCGAGACTTGAAGGCGAACAGGGTGATGCTGGAAATGAGAAACTGGACGGTTTCAACGGCGGTGACAGAACAAGCATAATGCTCCCTGAAATCCAGACAGAGACGATGAAATACATCAAGGAATGCGGCAAACCGCTCATTTTCATATCCATGTCCGGAAGTGCCATAGCATTTCCATGGGAGGCGGAAAATGCCGATGCCATACTTCAGGCCTGGTATGGCGGACAGTCGGCGGGAACAGCGATAGCTGACATTCTCTGGGGTGACTGCAATCCTTCTGGAAGATTGCCTGTGACATTCTATGCGGATGACAGCCAGCTGCCCGACTTTGAGGATTACTCCATGAAAGGCAGGACATACCGGTATTTTGAAGGGCAGCCATTGTATCCGTTCGGTTACGGACTGAGCTATACGACATTTGAATACGGGATTCCGGTATGTGAAACCCCGAAACCGGAAACAGGAAAGGAACTGCAGTTTTCCGTGAGAGTTACCAATACCGGCGACAGGCAGGGAGATGAAGTCGTACAATTGTATCTCAGCTATCCTGATGCACCGGAACCGAAGCCTGCAAGGGCCCTCAAAGGTGTGCGCAGAATATCCCTTATGCCAGGAGAAACGAAGATCGTATTGTTCACTCTCGATGCGCGCGACCTGTCGCTTGTTCGTGAGGACGGCGTATCGGAATGTATCCCCGGCGACATCATTGCTTACATAGGCGGCAGCCAGCCTTCTTCGGACAAGGACCAGAAAGCCGGTTCGGTAAAAGTCAGAATAAAAGGAGCTGCAGTAGAATTACCTAGATAACAATCATACCATGTATCTCCATCCCCAATATGAATTGCTGAGCAGAAGCGAACTTGAATATCTCCAGCAGGAAAGGTTGCAGGCAACCCTGAAACAATGCATGAACTCTTCTTTCTACAGGGAGAGGTTCAGAAAATGCGGTTTGTCAGTCTCTGACATAAAAACACCTGAAGACATCACGAAACTGCCTTTTACTACAAAGCAGGATTTGCGTGACAACTATCCTTTCGGATTGTCATGTGTTCCTTTGGACAAGGTGGTACGTCTCCATTCATCAAGCGGTACGACAGGGACACCCACTGTCATTCTACATACGGCCAGGGATCTTGAAGAATGGGCCAAAGCTGTAGCGAGATGTCTGTATATGGTGGGACTGAGGTCCGGTGACATATTCCAGAACTCCTCCGGTTACGGAATGTTCACAGGCGGACTCGGTTTCCAGTACGGTGCGGAACATCTTGGCATGCTGACTGTCCCGGCCGCTGCAGGAAATACGAGAAGGCAGATAAAGTTCATTACTGACTTCGGAACGACGGCGCTGCATGCGATACCGAGTTATGCAGGAAGGCTTTATGAGGTAATGGTGGAAATGGGGCTTGACCCACGCAGGGATACTTCGCTCAGGACACTGATAATCGGAGCAGAGCCTCATTCGGAAGAACAGAGACGGAGAATCGAATCCATGCTTGGCGTCAAGGCATACAATTCTTTCGGAATGTCGGAGATGTGCGGTCCGGGCGTTGCATTTGAATGTACCGAGCAGAACGGCCTGCATATTTGGGAGGATTACTATATTGTGGAAATATTGAATCCTGAAACTCTGGAGCCGGTTGCAGAAGGTGAAGTCGGGGAACTGGTTCTCACTACAATCAACAGGGAAGCCATGCCTCTGCTCCGCTACAGAACCAGAGATCTTACGAGATTTCTGCCCGGTGAATGTCCGTGCGGAAGAAAGCACAGAAGGCTTGACCGCATGAAAGGACGGAGTGATGACATGATGATACTGAAAGGAGTCAATATCTTCCCTGTCCAGATAGAAACTGTACTCATGCAATTTGAAGAACTGGGGAACGACTATCTTATCACGCTCACCAACGAGCAGGCGAACGACTTAATGACGGTAGAAGTGGAACTGAAGGAATTCACTGACAATTATCCGAAACTCCAGTCCCTGACCAGGGAAATAACTTCCCGGCTCAAGGATGAGATCCTGATAACCCCTCAAGTCCGTCTCGTTCCTAAGGGCACACTCCCGCAAAGCGAAGGCAAAGCTGTAAGAGTTAAGGATTTACGTAAAACACTTATATAATCATGACTGTACATCAGATATCGGTTTTCATTGAAAACAAGTCCGGGACACTGATCAGGATACTTGATCTGTTCAAGAGTTCCGGCATCCAGCTGATAGCATCAACCATATCGGACACCGTCGATTACGGCATTTACAGAATAATATGTTCGGAACCGATGAGGGCTATTGAAGTTTTGAAAAATGCCGGAATTTCGGCGGAAGTATCGGAAGTCTTCGCCATTACTTTGGACAATTATCCGGGAAGGGCGGCGGACGCCTTGAGACTGATCAGCAATGACGGAATATGCATTTCCTATCTGTATTCATTCATGCTGTCGGGAAAAGGGATACTGATTTTCAGGACAGACAGGCCGGAAGCTACGGTTAAGGTAATAGAGGCAAATCATATGGAGAGTCTCAGTGACGATTCTTTGCTTTCTCTCGTATGACATGGACTGGAATTGCATTTTTATACATTTAACAGGTACAATATGAAAAAGACTTTACTGTGGATTCTGGCAGTCCTTGTACTTCTTGCAATCATTTATGCATCACTGCCCTATTATGCACGTCAGGCACTGATCCATCTCATGCCCAAGATCAATGATCTTGAGATTTTCCATAGGAACACTGTCGCCAACAATCCTGACAGCGTATATGTATGGCCGCATTCGTCGGATTACAACACATATGACCTGACTCCGGATGAGTCCGCATATGTGGATGAACTGAAAACAGTTTCGTTTCTTCTGATCCAGAATGACAGCATCGTGTTCGAAAGTTACAGGAACGGATGGAACGACACTCTGACATCGAACATATACTCGGCAACAAAATCTATCGTAAGTTTCTGTATCGGTAAGGCTATCGATGAAGGTTATATTGACAGTGTGGACGACCCGGTCAGCAAGTACATTCCGGAGTATACGAAAGGCAGACAGGCCGAGATCACACTGAAGGATCTTCTGACGATGAGTGCCGGTATGGCATGGGATGAGGCTTACAGTTCCCTGTTCTCGGTTACTACGCACGGATATTACGGAAATGACCTGTACAAGCTTGTAACCGAACTGGACATTAACGAAGAGCCGGGAGTAAATTATTCGTACAGAAGCGGTGAAACACAGCTGCTGGCATTTGTTGCGGAAGCTGCTACCGGAGTAACGATAAGCGAATACGCCCAGGAAAAGCTTTGGAAACCAATGCAGGCGGAGAGAAACGCGTACTGGCTGCTGGATAAGGAAAACGGTGATGAGAAAGCCTTCTGCTGTTTCCATACTACGGCACGGGATGCCGCCAGATTCGGACATCTTATGCTTAACAATGGCAAATGGATGGGCAGGAGTATTATTTCCGGGGAATATATGACGCAGGCAATGACTCCGGCTTCCTATCTCAGGGACGAATGGGGAGAGAATCCTCTTGACTATTACGGATATCAGGTTTGGATAATGAAATACAAAGGCATGGAATGCCCTTACATGAGGGGGATGCTTGGACAGTATGTTGTAGCCATACCGGAAAAGAATGCCATTCTTGTGCGTATGGGACACAAGCGCAGCGATGTCTATCACCGTGATCTTCCCGAAGATCTCATCAGATACATGGACATTGCAATGAATATACTGGACAGCCGTAATGACTGAGACATCAATCGTCAAACTCGGCAAACATACCGGTACTCAAATACTTTTCTGCACGGTCGGGGAATATTACAACAATATTTCCCCGACTTATTTTTTCTGCTGTTCTGATTGCGGCAAGCATGGCGGCTCCACTGCTCATTCCTGCAAAAATACCCTCTTTGGCAATGATTTCCCTTGCTGTGGCTATAGCCTCCTCGCTTTCAATCATTTCCTGAATGTCAATTCGTGAAGGATCGTATATGTCAGGGACTATCGCCTCCTCCATATTCTTCAGACCCTGGATATAGTGTCCTTTAATCGGATGAGCGCATACTACCTTGATTTCCGGCTTCATGACCTTAAGGAATCTGGAAATTCCCATTATGGTTCCGGAAGTTCCCAATGCACATACGAGATAATCGATTCGGCCTTCAGTCTGTTGCCAGATTTCCAGTGCTGTAGACTGGTAATGTGTCAGATAATTTGCTGCATTCGCAAACTGGTCAGGCATGAAATATTTGCCCGGATTCTCCGCAACCATCTTTCTGGCAAGCCTTATCGCCCCGTCGGTTCCCTCGTCTGCCGGCGTCAGAATCACTTTGGCTCCATAGGAACGTATTATTTTTCTCCTTTCCACTGAAACAGCGCTGCTCATCACGATTTCCACAGGATATCCCTTTATTATACCTGTTATCGCGAGACCTATGCCGGTATTTCCAGATGTAGGTTCTATTATGGTCTGACCGGGTTTCAGCCTGCCTTCCGCTTCCGCTGCCTCTATCATTTTGACAGCAATCCTGTCCTTGATGCTTCCTGTTGGGTTGAAACCTTCCAGCTTGGCAAAAATATTCACGTCGGGATTCGGGGACAATCTGTTGATTCTTACCATAGGTGTCGATCCTATGGTGCCGAGTATGTTCTCTTTTACCATGTTAAATTCGTTTCGTTTTCAGATGCAAATATAAGAAAGAGTTTATGAAATTTTCACTTCCGCCCGACTTCCGCAAAAAAAACGGGGAATGCTTTGTGGTCCGCCGCATCAAATCCGAAAAGATATCCTTTATGACCGCAGCCGTCCGGAGGAAGGTAATACATCCTGTAGTCTTTCCTGTACGTTCCTTTCAATACATTGAAGGTGAAATTGTCTTCAAGGTTTTCTGCATCGCCCCTGCTCATTTTCATCACCCTTTCCGCCGGTTTTTTCTTAAGCGAAAGGCCGGAATTTACCCATGCGGCTGAAATTTCGGATACATATCCATTGTAATTGAGAATACAGAAATCATACAGATACGAGCCTCTGCTTTCCTGTCCGAGAGGGCTGTCCAAAACGGAGCGTTCTCTCAGGAAGTCGGTAAACTCATACAGGAATCCATGATTCTCAACTGCCAATGAAGCAAAAACATCCTTGAAAAAGGAATAATTGTAATACAGATCCACAACCCTCGACATATATCCGGCCATGAGTAATTCTTCCGGCTCTATCGAACCGGTTCTGAGAACCTCATATTGCGGCACAGGAGAATATACTATACCATATTCCGACGCCTTGTTTCTCATTCCGGTACCTGGAAGCACCTTCAGGAGTTCCAGCTGTATTTCATCTGCACCTATCTTAAGCAGACGCAGGACATCTTCATATAACATTTCAAAGGAATACCCCGGCAGTCCGGCTATAAGATCGGCATGCACGGCGACATTGTCCAGAGCAGAAAGATATTCAAGTCCTTCCAATGATGCCTTCAGACTCCCTTTGCGGCAGCTTTTTCTGAGAACTTCACTGTCAAGACTCTGTATGCCCGCTTCAAGGTGCAGCATTCCTGCAGGCATCGAGGCAATTTTGTTTCTGAGTCTTCCGTCCAGAAGAGCAGGATGTATTTCCAGATGAAACCTCAAATCCGGATGGAACTCTCTGAATATATCCAGCATCGTGCATGCGCGGTCTATATCATAATTGAAAGTTCTGTCCAGAATTCTCACGTCCCTGACACCGTGTCTCCGGACATTCGCGAGTCTTTCATACAGAGTTTCCGGCTCAAGGCACCGTACCGGCCTGTCTCCCCCGCTCACGCAGAATGCACAGGAATTGAAACATCCCCTCGAAGTCTCGATTTGTACGAAGGGGCTGTTCCATCTGAAAAAGGGGCTGGATTCGGGATACCGCAGTTTTGAATATTCCATCACTTTTGCGATACCGTTGTCATGGTACTGTCCGTCATCATCAATATAACATAAACCGCTTATGTCTTTCCAGTGTTCCTTGCTGTTCCATACAGACAGCCATTCCGGTACTGATTCCTCTCCTTCTCCTCTGAAAACAGCATCCATGAAAGTATTCCGTTCCAGGAAAAGCCGGTTGTTTCCCGCGAATTCAGGTCCTCCTCCCACAATTACGACTTCAGGCAGCATTGCCTTGCATCTGGATAGAACTGCTACCAGGATTTCATGCGTAAACAGCCACCATGTGGCGGCAATTATGTCGGGACCGTATCCGACAACCTCCGATGCAAGTTTTCCGGGACTGTCATTCACTGTTCCGGAAACAGCCTTCCACCGGATATCGTCCCTGTCCATAATCCGGGCATGTATTGCCGGCAGTGCCATGGACGAGTGGGAATAAGAACTGTTTATATCCAGCCAAAGAATCTTCATGTATAAATCGGTGTCATTTTTCACGCAAATATAATCGTTTTGCAGATTTAGCCGTCTTATTGAAAAGAGTTAGTTTTGAATTCACTGACTATAATTCTATATTTGCAACCAGTTTGAAAACAATTTATCACTGAAACCTATGGACCTGATTGCTTTCAATGCCATTGACGATATTTCCGTCAATCTAAATACCGCCGGAATGAATGCCATTAATATAGTGCTGGCATTCGTGATGTTCGGAGTCGCGTTGGGAATTAAACCATCCATGTTCGCTGAAGTATTTTCAAAACCGAAATCAGTCATTGCCGGCGCCGTATGCCAGATTGTCCTGCTTCCCGCATTCACATTTTTTCTTGCCATAGCAATGAACGGATGGATTTCCCCGATGATGGGACTCGGAATGATTCTGGTTGCCTCATGTCCGGGAGGTAACATATCCAATTTCATTTCATCCCTTTCCAAAGCAAATATCGAGCTGTCAGTATCACTGACGGCCATAAGTACCGGAACCGCGATTTTCACCACCCCGGGCAATTTCGCTCTATGGGGAAGCCTTTATCTCAAATATGCCGAAATCGCCGGTGAACTGCCGGAACTTCAGATACCTTTCTGGGAAGTTTTCAAGACCATTTTCATCCTCCTGGGAATTCCTTTAGCCGCCGGAATGGCATGCAGCCGCTATCTGCCCAAAATATCAGGAATTCTAAGGAAGCCGCTGCAGTATCTGTCCGTCATCTTTTTCATTGCCATGGTGGTAATGGCCTTCAGCCAGAATATTGATGCATTCATGAAATGCATCAAGTATATTTTCATAATTGTGCTTGTTCATAATTTGCTGGCCCTGCTGATAGGATACTCTGCTGGAACCGCCCTGCATCTTCCGTTCAAGGACAGGAGGACTCTGACCATTGAAACAGGGATACAGAATTCCGGACTCGGACTCGTGCTGCTGTTCAATCCTGCCATTTTCGGTGAATTTCCGCCTCATGGAGGAATGCTTGTCATAACTGCCTGGTGGGGAATATGGCATATAGTTTCAGGGCTGGCAACAGCCTTCATCTTCAACAGAAGCAGACGCCAATGATGACCTCCGGAAAAAATAACGATTTCTGGTATTTTCTGCTCAGGCCTTATGTAGATTTCTGCTGCAGGCATTCATACCGCAGGGTGGTATTTGCCGGAAAGGAAAACATACCTGAGGACGGGGCTGTAATCTTTGCTCCCAACCACTGTAATGCATTGATGGATCCGCTGCTGATTCTTGCCTCCGGGAAAGGTGCCGCATATTTCGGCGCCCGAGCAGACATTTTCAACAACAGATTGTTCGCAAGAATTCTCGCTTTTCTCAAAATCCTGCCCATGATAAGAATCCGTGACGGTTTCAGAAATGTCGTGAAAAACAGGGAAGTTATGCTAAAAATAGAAAAGGTCCTTGCCCAAGGCATTCCGTTCTGCATGTTCTGCGAGGGCACTCACCGTACAAAACATTCTCTTCTTAAAATCGGGAAAGGAATATTCAGAATCGCATTCGAGGCATCTTTCAAACTTGGAAAACAAACAAAAATATACGTAGTCCCTGTAGGTATAGAATATGGCGATTATTTCAGATATATGAGTACGGCTTTGGTTCAGTTCGGCAAGCCGATAGAGGTCACCGGCCCTGAAACCGATATTTCAGGAATGACGGAAGCCGAAATCTATGACTATCACAGAAGTTTGCTGAGGGAAAGACTCTCGGGACTGATGACATATATCGAAGACGACGGATTGTACGAGGCAAAATGGATTCTGACCAGGGTTTACAATGCCGGTCTGTCAGCCGGGCCGGAGGAACTGTTCCTGTCGGACAAGTCATTTATTGAAAAAATCGGCAAGGCAATCGAAGCAGACGGACAAAAGGGTGCAGATTTATGCAGACTGGCGCTTGGATTTGAACGGGACAGGCTTGAAGGACGATTCTCAATCAGGTCTTTCGGAAAGGAAAAACCGGTCATTCACGCTTTGGGAACCCTGTTGTCGGCAATTCTGCTTTCACCGGTATTATTATTGTCTGCCATCGTTTCCGCCCCGATGTGGATCATATCGGAAATCATCGCCTCCCGTCTGGAGGACAAAGCCTTCATGAATACCGCACGGTTTGCCGTAAAGCTTGCAATGACGCCTGTCATGTGCCTCATATGGGCTCTGTCGGCATTTTATCTTCTCAAATTCCCATATGCGGTCGTCGCATTCATTTTCTGCATGCACGGCTACAGCCTTTTTTATCTCTGTATGGAATTCATGAGAACCGCCTTGTCGGAAACAAGACTCCTGTTCAACATTGAAATGAGAAAAAGATATGCAGATCTGAAAAAGAAAACCGAAGTTTTTATAAATTTTTAAGAATATTCTCTAGTATGAAACGTTTATTTATCCTCCTGTTGGTATTCCTCCTGTGCATTCCGGCGGAATCCAAGAAGAAGAAAGAAGTAGTAAATGAAAACGGTGAGATTGTCAAGACAGGTCTCTCGTTCGGACCGCTGCCCGCAATAGCTTTCGATACTGACAAGGGATTCCAGTACGGCGCCCTGCTGAACATATACAATTTCGGAGACGGTACACATTATCCGAATCCTATCTCCACATGGTATCTGGAAGCATCCGCCTATACAAAGGGAAGCCAGTGGTACGTTGTCTCGTATGATGCGAAATATCTGATTCCAGGTGTCAGGCTTTGCACCGCCCTGAACGTACAGAATGACACAGGTCTTGACTTCTACGGATTCAACGGGTATCAGAGCTATTATGATTCGGAACTCCACAAAGGATTTTACAGACACAGGAGAATCATGGTAAGATACAAGGCTGATTTCATAGGAAAAATAGCCAGAAACTTTTTCTGGGAAGCAGGATATCACTTCCATTATATGAAGATTAATGAATTCTCTTCCAAGAAATATGACTTGGACAATACTTTGTACGGGATGTACACGCAATGGGGAATCATACCCGAGGATGAGAAGAACGGAGGCTTCTCATCGGCCGTGCGTGTAGGACTGATGTACGACTCCAGGGACATAGAGGCTTCCCCGTCACGAGGCATATGGGCTGAAGCCAACTTTGCTGCCGCTCCGGGCTTCCTCGGCACGAGCCATCCATATAACAAGCTGACAGCAACTTTCAGACACTACGTACCGGTAGTCTCCGACAAACTTGTATTTGCCTACAGGATTGCATATCAGGGATTCTTCGGCAATGCTCCATGGTACATGCTTCCTTTCTACAATGTGGTAGGTCCTGCATATGACAGGGACGGTCTGGGTGGTTACCGAACTGTCAGAGGACCTATACTTAACCGGATACAGGGTCTTCAGAGCGGATTCTACAACGCGGAGTTCAGATGGAGATTCATTGATTTCAAATTGTGGAAACAGAATATCGGTCTGGCACTTAACGGATTCTGCGACGGAGCAATGGTATTCAAAGGCATGGATCTGACCAACAGGACCGGTGCTTTGCCGGAGTATTATTCACAATACGTCAAAACCGGAACAAATGACAAGCTTCATGTTGCCGCCGGAGCCGGTTTCAGATTCATAATGAACCGCAACTTCATAGTAGCTCTCGAATTCGCCCAGTGCACAAACAGGCAGGATGGCGGAAGTTCGTTCTATATAAATACCGGATATCTTTTCTGAAACAAAAAAAATGAAAATAATGATTTTGCAGGATTTGCATTTTATGTAATTTCTATTTTTAATCATTATCCGGTGCATATTCCAAAATTAGTCGGGCAACTGCACATTTTACATAAAAATCTTCAATTTTCATGCATACTGACATGATTATTAGACACTTGGATTTTAAAAAAATATTTCTTTCATTTGTAAAGCAAACAACTTAAACAAAAGACACAATGGAACAGACAGTCAAAAAGTATGTTGACGGGTTCATGGCGGATCTTATGGCCAAAAACCCGGGTGAAAAAGAGTTTCATCAGGCAGTACGTGAAGTTCTTGAAAGTGTTGCTCCATATATAATCGAGCATCCTTATCTGATGGATATGAAAATCCTTGAACGCATCGTGGAGCCGGAAAGAGTCGTGATGTTCAGGGTTCCATGGCTGAACGATGAAGGAGAAATCCAGGTCAACAGAGGATACCGTGTCCAGATGAACAGTGCTATAGGTCCATACAAGGGAGGAATCCGTTTCCATCCGAGCGTAAATCTCAGCATCATGAAATTCCTGGCTTTTGAGCAGACATTCAAGAACAGCCTCACGACACTTCCAATGGGAGCCGGCAAGGGAGGTTCTGATTTCAACCCTAAAGGGAAGTCAGACAATGAGGTTATGAAATTCTGTCAGAGCTTTATGACTGAACTGCAAAGACATATCGGACAGGATACCGACGTGCCAGCCGGTGACATCGGAGTAGGCGGACGTGAAGTCGGTTACATGTTCGGTCAGTACAAGCGTCTCCGCAATGAATTCACCGGAACGCTTACAGGCAAAGGCATTTCCTGGGGTGGAAGTCCTCTCCGTCCGGAAGCTACCGGATACGGCACATGCTATTTCGCCGCGGCCATGCTTGCAACCAAGGGAGACAGTTTTGAAGGAAAGACCGTCGTTATTTCCGGTGCGGGCAACGTTGCACAGTATGCTGCCATGAAATCTCTCCAGTTGGGAGCCAAAGTGCTTACCATGTCCGATTCCAACGGTTATATTTACGATCCGGCAGGAATCGACGAAGAGAAGCTCGCATATATTATGGAATTGAAGAATGTGTTCCGCGGACGTATCAGGGAATATGTCCAGAAATATCCGAGCGCACAATATTTCGAGAACCAGCGCCCGTGGGGAATCAAATGCGATATCGCACTTCCTTGCGCTACCCAGAACGAGCTCGATGCGGATGATGCACAGAAGCTGATCGACAACGGATGTATCTGCGTCGCTGAAGGAGCAAACATGCCTTCTGTTCCGGGGGCAATTGAAATTTTCCAGAAAGCGAAGATTCTCTATGCACCGGGCAAGGCTTCAAATGCCGGCGGTGTCGCAACATCCGGTCTCGAAATGACCCAGAATTCAATAAGGCTCAAATGGACTCCTGAAGAAGTCGACAAGAATCTGCACAGGATTATGGATGATATCCATGCTGCATGTGTAAAATATGGAACGGAGCCTGACGGATACGTAAATTACGTGAAAGGTGCGAATATCGCCGCCTTCATCAAAGTTGCGGATGCAATGATGGCACAGGGACTCGTATAACCCCGGACGAGCATCGGGATATCCGGCAATTTTCTGGATTTCCGTAAATGCGGCAAAGAAAGGGAGGCGACCTAAAAGTCATAGACTTTATTACGGTCCCTCCCTTTTTATTATATAATACGGTCGGACGATGAGATTCTGGACCATCTCTTTTATGCCAGTGTAAACACTCTGCCGAATTACGTTGCTGATGACGGCAACATGGATGCCGGTGTATTCGAATACGGTCTGAATTGGGTAAGAGATGCTTCACAGACATGTCTCGGACTTATTCATGCCGGCGAATTCGAAAAAGCAGGTGTCATGCTGGAATATATCATACGTGATATGGTCAAGGAAGAAGGCATAACCATGATTTCAGGGGGATACGATAATCCGGACATGGAACAGTTCGACCAGATGGGAGAATACATGTATACCATGAAAAGCTACGTTGACTGGACGGGAGACACGAGTATACTGCAGAAATACAGGAACAAGATAATCAAACTCATCGAACGTCCCATCAGCGGAAGTTTTCAGGATGCCACAGGAATGCTCCACAACAGGCGGGAATTCTGGGAACGGAATTTCCAGGACGGTTATGAACTGGCCTATCAGATGTGGGTCACGCTGGGACTTCGTTCTGCAGCTTCCCTTGCTCCCTGCTTCACTACTGAGGAAAACGCTGAAAGATGGGAAAAGGAGGCCGACAGGATATGGGATGCTGCCATGAACCATCCGGAAGTGGCTCTGGTAGAAAACAATCATCTCATTAAGCGCCGTAATGTCGCTGACGGAAAGATGCTGTCGCGTTTGAAATATTACGGATGGGTGGACGGAGCACCTGGAAAAGTGGAAGCGCAGATGGAGTACAGGAGGATATGACAGATACAACACCACATCTCAGGGAGACCAGCCAGGACCGTGGACTTTTGCAACCATGTTCATTATCAGAGAGGCACACGAGGCCGGGATGTATGACATAAGCCGCCGCGGTCTCGAATGGATGTACAACACAGAAGGCGGCGATTCCGGTGCATGGCATGAAGAGATACCTCTGATCCGTCCGTCCATGAAGACAGCCGGACTTATACCATGGACAACGGCCGAAATGACATATTTCATAGTCCGCCATGTCCTTGGCTTCGCATTCGACGGGAACGGAAATCTTTGCCTTTCTCCTGGAATATTCCAGCAGACAACCGGATTGAAAGCCAGAATACGATACAGGGATTCATTCATAAGCTATTCCGTTGAAGGTACGGGAAAACCGGTCTCGGCTATCGTGAACGGTAAGAAGTACAAAATAGGGCAAAACGGTAAAATAAAGTTGGGAGATGATTTCAATGGAGGGGAAATAGTCATCCGATTGAAGTAAATTTCTTACATTTGTGCCAAAATATTGAATATGCACATAGGTATAGCAGGAAACATAGGCAGCGGAAAGACGACCCTCACCAGGATGCTGGCTGAGCATTACGGATGGATTCCGAAATATGAGGCGGTAACCTACAATCCGTATCTCGAGGATTATTACAAGGATATCAAAAGATGGTCTTTCAATCTTGAGACATATTTCCTTACCCAGAGATTCAAGGACATGATAGATATCTGCAAGTCGGACGATGTGATTATACAGGACCGTACAATCATGGAAGGTGTATGCATATTTGTGGATAACAACAGAGCCATGGGCAATCTTTCAGAAAGAGATTACGAGACATACATGGAACTTTTCAGGCTCATGATGTCGATGGTGAAATATCCCGACCTGCTCATATACCTTAAAAAATCGGTTCCCAATCTTGTGGGACAGATTAGGAAAAGAGGCCGGGAATATGAACAGAGCATAAGCATCGAATACCTTTCCGGACTTAACGAGAGATATGACAAATGGATTTCAGAATATACTTCTCCCCTGCTTGTCATTGACTCAGACAATCTGGATTTTGAAAATCGCGCCGAAGATTTTTCCATCATAACCGACAGGATAGATGCCAGACTGTACGGTCTGTTTTCAAAAGAATATGATTCGGCACTATAGTCGAAATAATTCTGGCACGGATGTTGTTTAATCTTTCAAACGGTTGTTAATAATATATTTAGTTGAACATAATTTAAAAGCCCGGCCGAAGTGATTTCGCCCGGGTCTTTTTTTAATCAGAAACTTAATGCTATACCGTAGGTTATTCCCGCTATGTATGCATTGTTTCTTCTCAGTCTTTCATCCGGGACCTCCACGGAAATATTTCCCTCTCTTTCGAATACGAGAGGATTGGTAACAATATTCTGTATACTTACAAGAAAATCAAGTTTTGAAAATCTGCTTAATGAAACCCTGTATCCGGCTCCTATTTTTCCGGTATAGGAAAGATATTTCATGTTTTTTATCTTCAATCCTGTACCCAGGTCAATAAATGAAAAGAATCTGCCGGCATTCGGATTGTTTCCGTGAAAAAGAGTCCCTCTCAGAGAAAACGGAATCATTCCGGTCTTTTCATAGATTCCCGTATAGCCCGTATTGAATGAAATATTGAACTTCCGTGAAACATTGTATCCGACATTCAACAGTATCTGTCCGTTAGAACAATAGTTGAATGAATGTGTTCTCGAATCAACCCGTTGTCCGATTACATCCAGATAGTTGATATGTGTATATGAATATATCGTAGATACATAGCTCCATTCAAGTCCATATGTTACCTTGGGAAAGTCACCTGCCTTTCCGTAAAGATTGCCGCCGAACAGGAAGAAGGCAGCTGCTAAAAACAATCCGAATATATCAGAACGCATAACAGATATTCAATTGTGGTGTCAGTGAAAACAGCAGGCCTGAAGTGAACAGATGCATTCCGACAACATTGTTGGCGGAAGTAAAATGACTGGCAAGTACCGGAGATATGCACAGGGAAATGCTTACAGGTACATCGAAACTGTATTCGAATCCGAAATTCGCACATATGCCGGCTATGATTCCATACTTGAACGGGCCGTTCATCAGACCGGTTCCGGAATCATGTGCATATCCGGCTGCAAGACCGGGACCCGCAAACCAGACCAGGTCGGACGACGGATTGCCCAGACAGAAATTGTATATGCATCTCGCTTTGATTCCCGGAGAGTGTGTTTCAGACAATATCACAAGTGGATAATCGAGAACAGCAGAAACTTCGAGAAAAGACTGCTTCCCTACATTATGATTGTAGACTATGCCGGAACCGTTGAAAGAGAAGGAGGCACCGGCAGATCTTGGCCGGGCTTCCGTTTCCAGAACATTCGAAAACACCGACACTGCAAGGAAAAGCGATATGAAGAATCCTCTTGCCATTCATTCATCCGATCTTTTTCTGCATATGCTTCATTCTGTGACCCATGAAATCCTTTTCTCCAACGACAGAAAACCCCAGCCTTTCGTATAAAGCCTGTGCTTTAGGTTTGTCATAGTCCACGATAAGTCCTACTGTCGAATGTCCTTCCGATACCGCCCTGCCTACTATGCTGTCGATGAGGATACTGCCGATTCCCCTGGATCTCATGGACGCATCGACTGCTACCGAATCAATGTAATACTCCCCTGCTTCCGTTTCTTCAGAGGATGCAAAAGATACATTGCCGAATCTGGAGTGCAGGTCATCGGTTACCGGACGTTTCAGGTCACGGTATTCCGCACCGTCATATCCGTTTATCACTCCGACAATCACGGACTCCTCTACAGCTACTAGAGTATTCCTGTAACTGTATATGGTATCTTCTGCTTCGACATATCCGGTGATTACGGAAACCAGATCATCCAATGTCAGATCGTTTCCCATCCGGAGAAAGTCCTCGACCGGCCATGCGGCTACAATCAGCCTTGCAATCCGTACGGCATCCTCTTTCAATGCATCCCTGACAATCATATCGCAACCATCTATTCTACATATTTGAATTCCATATAGGTGGCTCCAAGTTCATCGTTGAAACTTCCTCCTATGAAGCCTACCAGATCACCTGAAGAAATCCTGCCCTGTTCCTTGAGAATTCTTACGGATTCGCGGACAAAGCTTTCCTTGCTGTTCTGCACTTCGAATTTATAGCCGTATATGTCATACGTAAGGGCAAGTTCCCTCATCGTATATGAATTGTAGCACATCGCATATATCGGCACTTTAGGACGGAATTCGGCAAGATATCTTCCGGTCCTTCCCGTCCATGTATCGAAGATTATGGCTTTCACCGGTATTTCACGGGTGGATGCGACAAGAGACCTGGCGAGTACGGCAGCTATTGGTTTCGTAACTTTTTCCAGATTCAGGTCAAGAGATATGTTTATGGACTTCTCGGCCTCCATTGCTATCCTGTACATGGTCTTGACTGCCTCTACCGGATATTTGCCGTTGGCAGTCTCTCCGCTGAGCATAATCGCATCCGTGCTCTGGAAAATAGCATTTGAGACATCCGTAACCTCCGCTCTTGTAGGACGGGGATTCTCTATCATGCTGTGAAGCATCTGTGTGGCAATGATTACAGGCTTTTTCCTTGCACGGCATTTCTTCACGATATGCTGCTGTATCAGTGGAATCTTTTCTGCCGGTATCTCGACTCCCAGATCTCCTCTGGCAACCATGACTCCGTAACAATATGAAAGTATGTCGTCCAGATTGTCTATACCCTGCTGATTTTCAATCTTGGAAATGATTTTCAGGTGGCTGGAACGGTTGTCAAGTATTTCCTGTATTTCCAGCAAATCGTTCTTGCTCCTTACAAATGAATGGGCGATAAAGTCTATATCGGCGTCGACGGCCCAATTGACAAACATCCTGTCCTTTTCAGTAAGAGCAGGAAGAGAAATATGGACATTAGGCACATTGACGCTTTTCTTGCCTTTTATTACTCCGTTATTCTGGACTTCGCACAGCAGTTTGTCCTGATCCTTGCCGGTAACGAAAAGGTCCACGGCTCCGTCATCGATGAGTACGTGGGCTCCGACCGGAACATCTTCCACAAACTTTGCGCATGTAGTATAGAGTATCTTCTGGTTGCTTTTCATCTCGGGACCATTGTGGATTTCAAGCCAGTCCCCCGATTTGACAACAAAACCCACGGAATTCTCCATAGCAGTCAGCCTAACTTCCGGGCCCTTAGTATCAATCAGTATACCGATCTTGTCCGACACCTTGCGGATATTGTCGACCACATTCTGCGCCCCTTCCAAAGTGGCATGTGCGGAATTGATACGTGCCACATTCATTCCACTCTCGTACAGCATCCGTATGAAATCGACATCACATCTCTGGTCGGATATCGTGCAGATTATCTTTGTTTTCTTATCAAACATCTTTTACACTATTTTGAGGGGCGAATTTAAGAAAATTTATTGTATTTTCGCGCCAAAAAAAACAGCATATGGTTATCAGAGGATTCTTTTTCATACTGATGTTCCTGGTTCTGGGAAACATATGTTCCACATTGTCAGGACATTTTATCCCAGGCAGTGTAATAGGAATGATACTGTTTTACCTTGCGCTCCAGTTCAAACTCATTAAAGCGGAATCTGTCAAGGCTGCGGCCGACTTCCTGACAGGCAACATGACCGTATTTTTCATTCCCGCATCAATCGGAATCATGAAGCAGTGGAATATGATCGGGAGCCACCTTATTGCATGGCTCGCTGTGACCTTCATATCTACCGTCATGGTCCTCCTGTCAGCCGGACTTGCACATGACGGAATCGTCAGACTGGGACAACTTGTCAAAAACAAAGAAAAAAAATGAATATGCGTGAACTGATAATGAACGAACCAGCGATGATATGTCTCACGGTAGGTTCGTATCTTTTCGGAGTATGGATAAGGAAGAAATCGGGACTGTCGCTCCTGCACCCGTTCCTTATCTGCATACCTGTCATCGTTTCCATATTGTATGCCATGGATATTCCATGCGACTTCTACATGGAATCCAATGCAATGGTCGAATTCATGCTTGGGCCCAGCGTTGTTTCGCTTGGACTGCTTCTCTACGAACACGCTAACACAATAAAAAAATATTTCATTTCCATCATGGTCAGCGTGCTTACCGGCAGCATTGTCGGAATCGGCAGCGTATTCCTTCTGTGCCGTTATTTCAATCTTGACGATCTGTTCGTAAAATCCATGATGCCCAAATCCGTCACCACTCCGATAGCTATGGACCTTTCATCCATGATGGGCGGGAACGTTTCCCTGACGGCTGTGACAGTTGTACTGTGCGGATTCATCGGTGCAGTGTTCGGTCCTCTGTTCATTAGGCTCTTCCATATAGCCGCCCCCGTATCGAGAGGCCTTGCCCTTGGATGCAGCGCACACGGTCTGGGAACAGCAAAAGCCATCGAGACCGGTGCGGTAGAAGGAGCCGCAAGCGGTCTTGCAATAGCTCTGATGGGAATAATGACTGCCCTTGTCATGCCGTTGATGAGAACCCTGTTCGGCATATGAAAATAAAGATTACAATTTTTTGCTAACTTTGCCGACAGCATGATGCGTTTCATGAAACATTGAATAAAGAAATTATATATAAAAACTTGTACTGAAATCTAACCATAACCAATTATGTCTGTAACGATTAAAAAAGTTTCAACCGCCAGGGAACTGGACGCGTTTGTCAAGTTTCCTTTGAAACTTTACAAGGATTGCCCATATTACGTTCCAAATCTGTTGTCGGACGATCTTTCGACCCTGAACCCGAAAACCAATGCTGCATTCGAATTCTGTCTGGCCGATTATTTTCTGGCCTACAGGGACGGCGAGCTGGTCGGAAGGACAGCAGCCATAATCAATTACAAAGCCAACGAAGCATGGAAAACGAATCAGGTTCGGTTCGGATGGATCGATTTTATCGACGACCCTGAAGTATCGAAGGCACTGCTGGATACAGTGGCGGCATGGGGGAAAAGCAGAGGAATGGAAGAAATCGCCGGACCTCTCGGTTTCACTGATTTCGATCCGGAAGGTCTGCTTGTGGAAGGATTCGGACACATAGGAACCATGATTACAATATATAATTATGAATACTATCTGAGGCATTTCGAGAATATGAGATTCGTAAAGGAAGTCGACTGGAAAGAGTTCCTTATAAAACTACCGGAAGCGCTGCCGGAACGATTTTCAAAAATGGCGGGAATCGTTCTTGAAAAAAACAAGTTGAAAATTAGAAAGCTCAAACGCAGTGACATTGCAAAGGAAAAGTACGGACAGAAACTGTTCAATCTGATTAACGAATGTTATATCAACCTTTACGGGTATTCCGTCCTTTCTCCGAAGCAGATTGACCAGTATGTGAAACAGTATCTCCAGTTCATAGATCTGAGGATGGTATCATTCATTGAAAACGAGGCCGGAGAGCTGGTTGCAACAGGAATAACAATGCCGTCATTGTCAGAAGGTCTCAGGAAAGCGAACGGAAAACTTTTCCCGTTCGGATGGTTCCACATGCTGAACTCTCTCATTTTCAACAAATCGGAGACACTGGACCTGTTGCTTGTAGCAATCAAGCCTGAATATCAGAACAAAGGTCTCAATTCCGTACTCTTCCTGGATTTGGTTCCGACACTGATTGAAATGGGATTCAAGTATGCGGAAACGAATCCGGAACTTGAAACCAACACCAAAGTTCAGGCATTATGGGGTTCTTTCGATCATGTCCAGCATAAACGCCGGAGAATATATTCAAAAAAACTCTGATTCCCCATTCGGAAAACCAATGATGGAAATGAACAGCAGCGAGGACAACATAGGACGAAGCAGAATGCTGCCTCCCCTCCCGGAGAGGATGCGTCCGCATAATCTGGAAGGATATGTCGGCCAGAAACATCTGATAGGAGAAAACGGCATTCTCCGCAATATGATCAGAAACGGAAAACTATCCTCGTTCATATTATGGGGGCCTCCCGGAGTCGGTAAAACGACTCTTGCAAGGATAATGGCTTCTGAAATGAAACTTGAATTCCATACGTTGTCGGCAATCAGTTCGGGAGTCAAGGAAGTCAGAGAGGTAATCGACCGCGCACGTTCGAACACACTGTTTTCTTCCACCGTACCGCCCATACTTTTCATTGATGAGATTCACAGATTCAACAAAGCGCAGCAGGATGCCCTCCTCGGAGCTGTGGAAGACGGTACAATAACACTTATCGGAGCAACAACTGAAAATCCGTCCTTCGAAGTCATCACTCCTCTCTTGTCAAGATGTCAGGTATATGTTCTCAAACCGTTGGAAACCGATGACCTCGGACAACTTCTGGACAGGGCGCTGAAAGAGGATGAGATTCTCAAGACAATGGATATCGTGGTCAGGGAGACCGATGCATTGTTCAGATTCAGTTCGGGAGATGCAAGAAAACTGCTCAACATACTCGAAGTTATTATATCATCGGCTTCGGGAAGCCGGAAGGTTGTCATAGACAACAATCTTGTTACATCTTGCCTGCAGAACATGCCTTCGATGTATGACAAGGACAGTGAGATGCACTATGACATCATTTCCGCATTCATTAAAAGCGTAAGAGGTTCTGACCCGAATGCTGCAGTATACTGGCTTGCCAGGATGCTCGAAGGCGGCGAGGACCCTCTCTTCATTGCCAGAAGACTCTGCATTCTTGCCTCGGAAGACATCGGACTGGCAAATCCGAATGCGCTTTTACTTGCAAACGCATGTTTCCAGACTGTCCACAACATCGGAATGCCCGAAGCCCGTATACCGCTTGCGGAAACCGCGATATATCTTGCGACATCACAGAAAAGCAATTCCGCCTATCTTGCAATAAACAAAGCGCTGGAAATGGTCCGGAACGACAACAGTCCGGTACCGCTTCATCTCAGGAATGCGCCTACCGCACTTATGAAGGAACTGAAATACAGTGACGGGTATAAATATGCCCATGACTATCCCGGACACTTCACCGACCTTGAATTCATGCCTGACCGATGGGCCGGCACTAAAATATATGAACCGGCAGATAACAGAAAGGAAGATGAGATAAGGCAAAAGCTGGATATGATGTGGCCGAAATACAAATGACATCGTCAGAACGGATAACCTACACCGAAATGAATCGCGTATCCGTCCCTTTTGAGCCATTCTCCCGGCCTCAGCCATTTGTTGTCCCTTGCCGGATCATGCAGCCTCATACCCATATCCAGACGCAGCAGGATGAAATTCAGGTCAAGTCTGAGTCCTACTCCCCAGTTCATGGCTATCGATTCTCCGAAATTCCTGAACGAGAATTTGGAATATACGTTGTCATTCTGGCCGATTCCGTCCTTCAAGGTCCACACATTACCGGCATCAACGAAAACCGAGCCGTCCACTTTCCAAAACATGTTGAACCGGTATTCGATGTTCGCTTCGAGTTTCAGGTCGCCGGTCTGGTTCGGTATTATGAAAGTGGTATCCATTTTTTCAGTACCAGGTCCGACCGAACGGGCCTGCCATCCGCGCAGACTGTTCGCTCCACCTGCATAAAAATGCTTTTCAAAAGGCAGGGCATCTGAATTTCCATAAGCATATCCCGCCCCGGCAAGAAACCTTGTTGCAAACGCCTGACCGTTGTTCTTTCCGAATCGCCATGTTCTGCCCACGGTCACTTCTCCTCTGACATACTGCGAATACGGTGTCTTCCAGATTGTCCTGGAACCGTTTTCATCGACTCCCAAAAGAGGATTGAAGGCACTCAGCAAGTTGCCTGCAATATCCAGCTGGAATCTGGAATAAAAGAACGTGGTCTTGGGAATTGCATCGGCACATGTCGTATAATAGATGTATCCTCCGGTACCGGAATCGAAGTGGTTCTGGTATGCATTTCTCATGAAAGGGTCCTTCTCGAGAGTCTGATAGAAAGACGGATCCAGATTGAACAGCCTTACCACACTAAGCTGGATCGGATAGAACTGATAGAAAAGTTTTGAACGCCAGCTTCCGCTGTAACCGTACGACGTAGAAATTATGTTCCTTGTATATTCCGGTCTGTTCTGATAGTTGTATGAAATATTTATATCTGTCCTCGGAATGTTCGGGCCATGAAAGAGCCGGTAAGGCAGAAATAGAAATTTCGGTAAACTCAGGCCTCCGGAAACACCGAATTCGTTTGACCTGACATTGTCGTTGAACTTGAACTGGAAATTTCCCATAAAACTGAGATTCAGCCACTCCCCGCCCCTGAAAATATTCTTGTGATAATAAGAAATCTGCGGAGATACGCCGAAAAGGCCGGAAGAATTCGATGATGCCTCCATATTCACCTTGAATCCCTGCATATTTGACCTTCTGAGCGATATGTCGCAGTCCACAACATTGGTATCCACAACCGACATTTCTACATTCACGCTGCTGAAGACCCTCAGCGAAGACAGTCTGGAATATGTATTGTTGACGACCCTTTCGCTGTACAGCTTTCCGGGGACTATTGTATTCAGGTTGGTGAGGACCTTGTCGTTGATCTTCAGATTCTCCGGATGAGATATCCTGACATCTCCTATGTAAAATTTCCTGTGAGGTACTGCATCTTTCGGACTGGAATTCCTTGTATATTCGTTTATCCTCATTTCCAGAACCGCACTGTCCGGATATGTAAGCGTATCAGCCTCGAAGAAAAAATAATTCTTGCTGAAACCGTAATAACCCTTGTTTCTGAAATATGAACTTGAACGCACTGTTTCGCTTTCCAGTTTCTCTTCGGACAGGAAATCACCTTTCCTGACCGTTATCGAAGCGGTATCGGCATAAAAATCTTCCGCAAACTCCCCTTCGGGAACAATATACCTGATTTCTTTGATAGGATAACGTTTCCCCAAGGTTATCACATATTTCACCTTGACTTTTTTCTTCCGTACCTGCACTTCGCTGTTTATGTCGGAATCATAGTAACCCAGATAGTTCAGATGAGACCGGATATTCGATATCGATTCTTCGACAAGTTCGGGATCATAGACAACCGGAGCTACACCTATCTTCTGCACGAAGCGGTCCCAGCCACCTCCCTTGCCGTTCGACCAGTTATATATATTAAGAAACGGATTCCAGCCGAAAATGAAATATGAGTTCGGACGCTGTTTCAGATACGGATCTATCTTGTTCGTGTTGAAATGCCTGTCATTAGTCACCTCTACCTTGTTGCCGGCAAGCCTGTACTCATCTTTCTGCAAAACCCTCGTAGTGCTGCATGAGAACATGAAGCATAGGCATGACAGCAATATGAATGGCAGTTTATCTCGATTCATGATCATCCGGATAATCTTGCAAATTTATCTTAAAATAACCAAAAACTCAAGAATTTGAAAAAAATATGTTTACATACATAGAACATATGGATTTAAATAATATATTTGCGTCCTGTTAATCATATCCGGCTTTGCCGGATTGACTGTAAAACAATAAAGTAACTTAATTACATTAGCAAGAATGAAGAACAAGTACATTGATCTGATTGACCAGACATTCGAGTTCCCGCAAGATGAATTCAGGGTTGAAGACGGAGAATTGTATTTCCATGACGTCAACATGATGGATATAATCAACCAGTATGGAACACCTTTGAAAATCACATATCTGCCCAAGATTTCATCGCAGATACAGAAGGCAAAGAGAATGTTCAACGTAGCCATGGCAAAGGTAGATTACAAGGGGACTTTTCATTATTGCTACTGTACTAAAAGTTCGCATTTCGAATTCGTCCTTAGAGAGGCTTTGAAAAATGACATTCACATCGAAACATCTTCCGCATTCGACCTCAATCTGATTGAGGCGCTTGAAGCGGAAGGCATAGTCAACAAGGACCTCTACATCGTCTGCAACGGCTTCAAAAAACCGGCTTATATTGAAAACATAGCGAATTTCGCCAATTCGGGGTGGACCAATATCATACCTGTACTGGACAATATGAACGAATTCAAGGATCTTGATGCCCTGGTAAACGTTCCTGTCAATCTGGGAATCAGGATAGCATCGGAAGAAGAGCCTACATTCGATTTCTATACATCACGTCTCGGAATCAGATACAGCGATATAGTTCCGTTCTATGAAAATCTCATAAGCAAGAGCAACAAGTTCCGTCTCAAGATGCTCCACTTCTTCATCAACACCGGAATACGCGACACGGCCTACTACTGGAACGAACTCGCGAAGTGCGTGGCCGTATATTGCGACCTCAAGATGATATGTCCGGAACTTGACTGTCTGAATATCGGAGGAGGTTTTCCCATAAAGAATTCACTGGCTATGGATTTCGATTATGAATATATGGCCGAGGAAATCATTTCACAGATTAAGACCATGTGCAACGCACGCGGAGTGGCGGAACCCAACATATTCACTGAATTCGGAAGTTTCACAGTCGGTGAATCCGGTGCGACGATATTCCAGATTCTTGACATCAAACAGCAGAATGACAGGGAAAGATGGTACATGATTGACAATTCTTTCATGACAACGCTTCCCGACACATGGGGTATCAAACAGCGCTTCATCCTTCTCCCTATAAACAAATGGAATGAAAAGTACCAGAGAGTATTCCTAGGAGGTCTGACCTGCGACAGTCAGGATTACTACAATGCCGACGCCCATGCGAATGCCATCTTCCTTCCGATAATAGAGGACAGGAATGACCCGCTCTACATCGGATTCTTCCATACGGGAGCCTATCAGGAATCAATTTCCGGCTACGGCGGAATACAGCACTGCCTGCAGCCTGCACCCAAACACATCATCATGGACAAGGACGAGAACGGTGAATACACGACCAAACTTTTCAGCAAGGAACAGACATACAAGTCGATGTTGAAGATTCTGGGATACTAGAAAATGGACGGGACGATAACAAATAACGAAATCAAGCTGATAAGATCCCTTGAACGGAAAAAATTCAGGGACAGCACCGGACTTTTCGTGGTGGAAGGAGAAAAGATGGTGGAGGAAGCCGTCAATTCTTCTTTCGAAGTCGAACGCATCTACAGAAAAGATGAAATCGGTGAGAAGGCCATGGAAAGAATCAGCCTGCTTTCAAGTCCCTCTCCCGTACTCGCTCTTGTAAAAAAGCCTGATTATATCCGCCTTAAGACGGAAAAGGAAATCGATGGAGCTGTCGGGGACAGAGGACTCTATCTATTTCTCGATTCCATAAGGGATCCGGGCAATCTGGGAACCATAATACGCATAGCGGACTGGTTCGGAATAGATGCTGTTTTCGCATCTGAGGATACGGTAGATATCTTCAATCCCAAAGTTGTACAGGCTACGATGGGTGCCGTATTCAGAATGAAATTCCACTATGCCGGGCTTGATGCCGTTTCCGGAACATTCCTTGCCAGAAGAGGCCGGATTTTCGGGACCCTGCTCGACGGGGAGGACATATACGGCTATCCTCTTGCGACGGGCGACAATATCCCCGTCGGCATTGTCATCGGGAACGAATCTGAAGGAATATCCCCGATGATGAGAAAGTTGCTTACGGACAGGATTTTCATTCCGTCATATCCCGGAAATGAGATCCGTTCCGAATCATTGAATGCGGCCGTTGCCACCGCCGTTGCAGTGGCGGAATTCAGAAGAAGGACATACATGACCAAATAAACAGGAAACACAAACATGAATACCGTTGAACCAGTAAGTCTGAAGGAACTGAAAAACACGGATTACAGTTCCCTCATAAAAGTCAGGATAAGGAAGATTCTGATGATATGCAGCAATTACGATGCTTTCATTCTTGAGGAGGACGGCCAGATAGAATCCCAGATATACAGGGAATATATAGACCTGAATCTGAGCAATCCGCCAAGATTCCTGTGGGTGACGACCTCTGCCGAAGCGTCCGCCATACTGGGGACTACGGATGACATCGATATGGTCATGTGCATGTTCAATGCGAACGACAAGGAAGTATTCACTCTGGCCAGAAATCTCAAGGAAGGGAAACGCGATGTGCCATTCGTACTGCTCACGCATTTTTCGAAGGAAATATACAGAAGACTCTCGAGCCTTGACACTTCGGCTGTGGACTATGTTTTCAGCTGGCACGGAAACGCAGATCTGATTGTCGCCACTATCAAGCTGTTCGAAGACCTCAAGAATGCCGACAACGACATACTGAAAGTCGGTGTCCAGGCAATTTTGCTGGTAGAAGATTCGGTCAGATACTACTCTACTTATCTGCCGGAGCTGTATAAGCTGGTTCTCAAGCAGAGCACGGAATTTCTAAAGGAAACTCTGAACGAGCAGCAACAGAAAAACAGGAAACGTTCAAGGCCCAAGATTCTTCTCGCGACGAATTACGAGGATGCCGTCGAAATGTATAGGAAATACAAGTCGAACATTCTCGGAGTCATTTCCGATGTAGGTTTCGTTCTCAGGAAAAACGATTCGCCGGACAAGGAAAAGAGCGATGCAGGAATAGACCTCGTACGGACCATCAGGGCAGATGATCCGCTCATGCCGATACTGCTCCAGTCTTCCCAGGAAAGCGTGGCGGAAGTTGCAAAAGAACTTAATGTCGGCTTCCTCAGGAAATATTCGAAGACACTGATGCTCCAGCTTGCGGAATACATGATGGAGGAATTCGGTTTCGGAGACTTTGTCTTCAGGGACAAGAACCGCGTGGAATGCGGACGGGCGGCCAATCTCAAGGAACTCGAACAGCGCATGAAGGAAATACCTGACGATGTCCTGCTGTACTACACCTCAAGGAACATGCTGTCGAAATGGTTTTTCTCGCGCGGATTGTTCACTCTGGCCAACAGGGTCAGGAGCGTCCATGACAGTCATTTCAACTCGGCTCAGGAACTCCGCGACTATGTATGCCAGCAAATCCATGACTATCATACATTGACAGGACGGGGCATTATAGCACATTTCGACAAGGACACCTACGAAAAATACATCTGGTTCGCCAGAGCCGGAGAAGGTTCTCTCGGAGGAAAGGCACGCGGTCTGGCGTTTCTCAACAGTCTCATCATAAAGCATAATCTGACAAACCGCTATGAGGAACTGAAAATTTCCATTCCGAGGACAATGGTGGTAGCAACGGATTACTTCGACAGATTCATAATCGAGAATGACCTTCAGTTCGTTATCGATTCTGACATTTCCGATGAGGAGATACTGTCGGAATTTGTGGCTTCCAGGCTTCCGGAAGAACTTGTGGATGAACTGAGGGCATTTCTAAAGACCATAGGCTCGCCTCTTGCCGTAAGATCGAGTTCGAAACTCGAGGACAGCAACTACCAGCCATTTGCCGGAGTCTATTCAACATACATGATTCCGCTCACGGAAAACAAGGACCAGATGCTCAGAATGCTGGGAAAAGCCATAAAAAGCGTATATGCGTCAGTATTCTTCAACGGAAGCAGAAATTACATTCAGACGACCGGAAACCTTCTCGGCGAAGAGAAGATGGCAGTGATAGTCCAGAGCATATGCGGCACGGTACATGGCGGATACTATTATCCAATGATGTCAGGAGTCGCACGTTCGGTGAACTTCTATCCGATCGGAAAGGAAAAGCCGGAAGACGGCATAATCAATCTTGCTTTCGGTTTGGGAAAGACAGTTGTTGACGGCGGCCATACGCTTCGTTTCAATCCTAAATATCCGAAGAAGATACTCCAGCTGTCCGATCCGGCAATGGCTCTCAGAGATACACAGAAAATGATGTACGCCCTCGATCTGAGACCCGGTGCATTCAAGATATCGAAAAATGACAGCATCAACCTCGCTCATGAGCCGGTGAACAGGATGCTGGAAAACTTTTCGCATCCGGAACTGGTGGCCTCTACCTTCAGCGTGGAAAACAACCGGATAATACCGGGTGTATCAATGGCCGGCAGCCGGATAATAACATTCGATTCCATACTCAAGTACAACAGGTTCCCCGTCGCCCAGGCACTGGATGAAATCATGGCAATATGCAAACGGGAACTGATGTGCGATGTCGAAATAGAGTTCGCCATCGACGTGATTCCCGAATCCAGAGGACACGGACTTGTAATGAAGCTGCTTCAGGTACGCCCTGTAGGAGACTACTATGATGAACCGGGAATCAGTCTGGACAGCATCGTTTCACAAATAGGGACGACCCTTGTCGCCTCCGACAAAGCCCTTGGCTCAGGAAGGATAACAGGAATGAAACACATACTGTATGTGGACCCGTCGAAGTTCGACAGTGCCAAAACGGGAGACATGGCAAGAGAGATTTCATCAATCAATGCGACACTCAAGAAACAGGGCTCGCAATATCTGCTTATCGGCCCCGGCAGATGGGGTTCTTCCGATCCGTGGCTCGGGATTCCTGTTGTCTGGAATGACATATCCGAAGCAAAGATGATTGTGGAATGCGGAATACCTGGATATCAGATCGAACCGAGCCAGGGAACACACTTCTTCCAAAACCTGACGTCTCTCGGTGTCGGTTATCTTACAGTTGACCTTGTGCGCGGAGACGGAGAGATAGACTTTGAGCAGATAGCATCGCTGCCATGCATTGAGAAAGGAGAATATTTCAGTCTGCACGAACTTCCTGAAGATATGCTCGCATATATCGACAGAACATCGAACAGAGCCGTCGTCGGAATCAGCAAAGCCTAATCCGTGATTTTCATGACGACCCCGTCCATAGGCGGAACACTTACACGAATGTATCTGCCGGTATTGAGTTCTTCAGTGACAGGTATCTTCATCCACTCGAAAGCATGAGGCGGAATTTTTATACACATATCTGCCGTGGAAGCCGAAAAATTCACGGCAACCAGATAAGTGTCATCCTCATGGTCTCTCAAAAACGCGAAGTGCCTGTTCCTGTCAAAACCCTCGGATTCGTAATTGCAGTAGCAAAGGTCATAGAATGTCCCCTGAGACACTGCCGGTTCCGCAGAGGCGAATCTCACAAGGGATGCAAACCGGCAGAAATATGCAGACTCTCCGGCTGAAAATCCCGAAGAAGCCAGTCTCTCGGGATCAAGAAACCGGTAGCTTCCGTCCGAAATCGCTTTACGCAGTTTCCTGACTGAAGCAATGCTCCACCAGTCAAATATGCTTGTACGTCCGTCAGGGCCGCTGAAACCTTCTTCATCCATACCCCGCTCCCCCATTTCTTCACCGAAGTAAATCATGAATGGAGAAGTATTCATCATCAGCGAAACATGTAGAGGTGCGAAAGTGTTTTCCGGTCCCTTTCCGAAAAAAGGTGATGCGAATCTCTGTTCATCGTGATTCTCCAGAAAATTCAGCATATAGGGCTGAAGATCACCCAGAAACTGCCATGATCTTGTGAGTCCGGTCGCAGACTGCCAGAGTTCCACCGGCATGCCGTTGTCCGAAACGTTCTTCTCAACGATAACTCTCAAGGTATCGTAAAGTCCTGACTTGTCATACAGGAAATCAAAACCTACCTCACGGATATATTTCCTGTACAAATCCTTTTTGTACACCTCAGCAATGAAGATTATTTCCGGAAATTCCTTTTTCACACAGTTTATAAGCCATCTGAAGAATTCAGCAGGAACAAGCTCGACCATATCGCATCTGAACCCGTCCACACCCTTTGACGCCCAGAACATTATGATATCAAGCATTCGGTCCCACGTTCCGGTATGAAAATCGCAATAATTCAACTTGATTGTTTCATACCAGTCATTTTGTCCGGGATTTGCTGAAAAACAGTTGTTCCCCGTAGCTTTTGCAGGTTTTTCCCTGTATGAAGCAAGCAGAGTACCGAAACTGTCAAGAAATCTGTCATATCCGTCAATCCCGTGTTCCGAAACATGACGTTCCGCCGCATTCACAATCCACGTCGGGAGAATACGGTATTCCCCATTGAAATCGGCATTTTTCAATCTGCATACCTCATTATTGAATTCATTTTCATCCGGCAGGACGAGAGGCTGGTCCGGATAATATATGAAATCATTCCCTGCCTGCCAGTGTATTCCCGTATCATCACTGCTGCCGAGACTTCCCTGTCCGCCTGTATAATCACGGGCAACATGATTCGGCACGAAATCTATAATCACCTTCAGTCCGGCTTCATGAGTTCTTTCCACGAGTTCACGGAATTCATCCATCCTTCTGTCAGGATCGGAGGCAAGATAGGGATTCACATCATAATAGTCGTTTACGGCATAAGGAGAACCGGCTTCCCCTTTCACAAATTGAGGATGTGACGGCATACATCCAGAAGATGCGGATTTTGTGGCATGCCGAATGACGCCGGTATACCAGACATGGGTACATCCGAGCCATTTGATATATGCAAGGGATTTATCATCGATATCCGAAAATTTTCCCGTACCGTTATCCTCAAGGGCCCCCCTTTTCACGGGATTGGTACAATCATTTCCCCAAAGACGGGGAAGCATCTGATATATTATTGTCTTGCTGATTTTATCCATACGCAAATTAATGAACGGACGGATAAGAAGCAAAAGACGAGCCATTATCTCTCCTGCATCATAAAATGAATTAAAAAATATTTGCATATATTTGTCCGGTCAACACAGTGACCGATGCGAGAACACAGGAACATAGACACTTTGTACAAAATATATTTCAGACCGATGTGTATGTATGCCATGCATTTTCTCAATGACGTCCATACTTCAGAGGATCTGGTACAGGAATGTTTCATGTCATACTGGGAACGTTTCCTGAATATCTCCGGCAATCCGTCAGGTTTCCCTGCATCACCGAAGCAATATCTGTTCGCTATGGTACGGAACAGATGCATTGACCTTATAAGAAAAGAATCAGGAAAGGATTCTTCCGTCAATCTCTCAGAAGCGGAACGCTTTGCTGCGGACGAGGAATCCGTCGACATGTCTTTTCTCGAAGCCAGGATGTGGACGGCCATAGATTCCCTTCCTGAAAAAAGAAGGAAGATATTTCTCATGGCAAAGAGAGACGGCATGAAATACGAGGAAATAGCTGAGGTCCTGAATATTTCAGTCAACACTGTCCGCAACCAGATGGCCAAGGCCCTGGATGCAGTGAAATCCGGCAACGGAAAGGTACTTTCTTATGTCCTGATATTTTTCTGAAAAAAAATCGAAAAAAAATTCTCCATGGAATAGTACTTTTTTACCGAAAAGCAGTCATACTTGTAAAATGTTTTTGATATGACAGAAAAGGAGAAGAAGTCGCTTCGGTTCGTAGTCATGAATTACCGTCCCGGAGTATTCGACACGCGCAAAGCGATAAGAAAATTCAAGGAAATCCACCGTCAGGTAAAATATCTGCGGATCAGACAGGCCATAATATGGACGTCAGCTGCCGCTGCCGTAGCGGTCGGGATTTTTGCATGTATCACGCTTATCCGGCCGGAATACGTGGAACTGGCATCCGCTGATGAAATATTGACACAAACACTGCCTGACAGCACAATAGTGATGCTTTCACCGCGTTCTTCCGTTAAATTCGATTCCAGAAGATTCGGCAGCCGGCACAGAAAAACGGAAATGACGGGAAAGGTATATTTCTGCGTAGCCCGTAATGAAAATATTCCATTCGAAATATATCCGCCGGACGGCTATGTCCGGGTATTGGGAACCGAGTTCCAGATTGATGCATCGGCAGCCGGTTCGGTTTCGGTTCTGGTCGATAAAGGAAAAGTTCTGTTTTCATCGAATGAAGACACCGGCGGAATAATACTGACTTCCGGCATGGGAGCCGTTCTGGATTCTGGTTCTGAGGCTCCGCTGTCCACAGACCATCCGGACATGAACGAAAACACATGGGCCAGAGGCACATTCATATTCAATGACGAGCCGCTGGATTCCGTACTCGAAGAATTGTCCGGATATTACGGGAAGAAATTGCATTTCACCGGAAAGAACAGGCGTATTACAGGTATATTCAACGCAGGAGACCTTGAAGAAACCGTCAGAATAATTGAAACTGCACTCGATGTGGAAATAACAATTGAATGATGATGTACAAGAAATATATACTGATTATCCTGATTGCAGCCCACATGCTGCCTGCATATGCAAACGGACAGGAAAGGAAAAACAGGAAAGCCGATACGGTAAAGGATAAAATGGAAATTCTGCACGAAGCCTTCGGGGTCAACTTCGTCTATGAACCTTCGGCAGGAGTCGGTCAGAAGTACCGCGGAGGAAAAATAGAAGGACTGCCACTGGAAAAAGCTCTCGAAAAGCTTTTCCTGAATACCGGGATTGTCTGGGAAAAAGACGGAAACTATATCATCCTCAAAAAGAAAAAGCCGGAACCGCTGCATTACAACGTGAATATGGAAAGCGGTGAAGTTGAAGTGTCGGACACCATTGCAGAAGCACGCATCACCTCCATGGTCGGAAGACAGGAGAATTCGACACAGACCGGCCTGACCCGCCTGGATGCATCCAAGTTCAAGAACGGATATGCGTTTCTCAGTTCGCCGGACATAATAAAGACTTTGCAGAGTCTGCCCGGCGTGTCATCGGGAACGGAACTCATGTCGGGAATGTATGTCCATGGAGGTACAGGAAGTGACAACCTATATCTGCTTGACGGCGTTCCGCTTTACCAGATATCCCATCTGGCAGGCCTGTTCTCGTCCTTCAATGCGGACATAGTGGAAGACGTATATTTCTACAAAAGCGGTTTTCCCGCACGTTACGGCTCCATGCTCTCATCAGTTGTCGACGTGAACACCCGGGACGGAGACTTCAATCGCTACCACGGAAGTTTCTCACTTGGGCTCATGGACGGGAGAATACAGTTCGGCGGACCAATCGTGAAGGATAAAACATCCTTCAACATTTCCGTACGACGATCCTGGATGGACGTAGTAACCATACCTATGATGGCAATTGTCAACAGCAGGGACAAAAGCAAGAAACAGGATTACAGGTATGCATTCGGCGACCTCAATGCCAGGCTCACGCACAAATTCGACAGCAACAACAGTTTAATCTTCAATGCATATACCAGCAATGATGTCCTCAAACTCCTGACGAATTCATCCTTGGAAGTAAATGGCGAAAAAACAGAAAATACGACATACAGGACAAAACTGAGATGGGGAAACCTCACATCGTCACTTGCATGGAAAAGCCGGATAAACGACAAAATGAATTCCTCCATGTCGGTATATTACGGTCAATACATATCGAAAATGGATCTGGATACACATTCGGACATCAAAAACGGAGAAACAATAAATAAAACTGATGAAAACAACATATCAAGAATCAGATATACCGGAATCAAGACGGACTTTGACTGGAAGCCGGTACGCTCCCAGCATTTCAGGTTCGGCGCCGGTTATCAGTTCCATATGTTCAGTCCTGAAAGAAAAAGCACCGGAACGTTGTCTGAGCGCGGTAAAGAAGACGTCATATCCAGATATGATGTCACCAAATTCTATACGGGACATGAACCATACATCTACCTTGAAGACGAGATTTCATTCAATAGATGGTTCAAGGCAAACCTTGGAGCGAGATATGCGTTATTTGCCGTAGAGGGAAAGGTTTGGCACGGAATCGAGCCGAGAGCGGCATTGAAGTTCCAGTGCGGAGAACCTGTTTCGATAAAGATTTCCTATTCGGACATGAACCAGTTCAGTCATCAGATAGCGACGACATATCTTGACCTTCCGACAGCATGCTGGATGCCTTCGACCAAGGAAATCAGACCGATGCACTCAAGACAGATAGCAGGAGGCGTATATGCGAACCTGCCATACAATTTCAGGCTGAACGTGGAAGGATTCTGGAAAACCATGGACCACATCCGGGAATATTCGGGGAAAAACACCCTGTATCCTCCGCTCGACCTGTGGGAAACATCATTCAAGGAAGGAAAGGGCCGGTCATACGGGGCAGAATTCGAAATCGGATACAAGACGGCAAAAACCGACATAGCTGTCTATTATACATTGTCATGGAGTGAAAGGTATTTCGAACAGTTCTGGAGGACATGGTATCCCGACAGATATGACAACAGACACAAAGTCACGGTCATGGCTTCCCATAAATTCAATGAGCACTTCGACGTGTATCTTGCCTGGAACTATCATACCGGAAACAGAATCACCGTTCCTGAACATGAGGTAGGCTTCGAATATGGAGACAGAATACCATCAGAGAATTTTTCAGGAATGTACCTTTACGGAAGGCCAAACAATATGAAAATACCTGACTATCACAGACTGGATATGGGATTCAACTGGAGAAAGTCAACAAGAAAAGGTAATGAAAGGATATGGAATTTCAGCATTTACAACGTCTACTGCCGCATGAATCCGCTGCTTGTCAGCACGGATTCTTCTGAGAACGGGAGTGAAGCGAAAGCAATTGGAATAATACCTATCATACCTTCGATAAGTTATACACTAAATTTTTAGAAAGATGACACTCGGCAAAACAAAAATAATATCACTGATCATGCTTGCACTGACAATGAGCGGATGCCAGTACAAGATCAAGCTTGACGGACTGAGCGATGAAAAACGTATATTCGTCAACTGCTTTCCTGGCAGCACGGACACGACACTTATTTCCGTATACGTAGCGAAACCCGTCAATTACAAAGGTGAATTCAATTATAACGGAAACACGGCAAAAGTTTCAATGTGGGTGGACGGAAAGGAAATCGATATAAGACGGAACGACGGAATTTCCGAAAATTTCCCAGAAGGGACAAAATTCGTGACTGCAAGTTTCCTTCCGGGACAGAAAGTACGTCTTGAAGTGAGTATGGACGGGCTTGAAACCGCTTCCGGAGAATCCGTAGTACCGGATGCATTTCCAGAATACGAAATAAGGTTCAGGAAAACCACGAAGATGATTGCCGATCTTAAATACAAATCCGACGCTCCGGGATATTTCGGCATGCGCATAATCCGTCAGGAGAGGCGATATGATGACGGCCAGGAAAGCTACAGGTACAACGAATATGAGTCTCCCGATTATGATTCCGATTCGGACAACGACCTTGCTTTCAGTGAGGCCGACAAAATAACCACGCTGAATTTCGGAGATGGAACATTCATCTTCTGGGAAGACGCCACTTTCCCGTCGGAAAGCGGCACCAGAACATTTTCAGTGCCGCTGCAATACAGACCGGACACGGAAGAGCCGGGACTCTCTTTTGAAGGACAGGAAGTTACCGTCAGAATCGAAAGCAAATACAAATTCAAGCTGTACAGACTTACCAGAGAGATGTACAACTACCTTTACTCCAGATATGCTGAAGCCAATGATGCACTGGCTTCGGCCGGACTTGCACCCGCCACATTCTCATACTCAAATATCACAGGAGGATACGGTATTCTCGGTCCCGTTCAAATGACCGAAAGCGAATGGATGGATAACCTTAAAGAGTGATGACATGAAACACCCATGACGAATAATCGTCACCCATGATAATGAAAATCTAGGGTGCAGTGCGAGAGTTAGTGGTTTAATTCGTAAGTTTGTGAACTAACCAAAGTCACAAGCGCCATGGAAACGAACCAGAAAGTAGAATT
>CASGDV010000140.1 GCA_949300335.1 uncultured Bacteroidales bacterium
CTCCAGTTGGGTCCAAAAATGAAAAAAGGGGCTCCGAAACGGAGCCGAAAATATAAAAAGATGAGTTCGATCGGAAAAACAACAGGGACAGTCTGCCGATTGACTCATAATGACGGAATTAAACGACAGTCCCTAATTTAAACTTATGAAAAGTAACATCTTGATCTCGCTTATGCTGGCAATAGGCATTTCATCTTTTGCCCAGCAACCGTCACTTACCCAGGATTACCTGTCATTCAGACGGGAGACCATGCAATTCGAGGACGAGCAGCTCCTGCTGTTCAACGGCAGGGGATTCATATCTCCGATGGAGTACAGCATGACTTCATTTACTAATGTACAGTTCCTTCCTTTTGCTTTGAGGTATTATGTTTTCTGTATCAATATGCAGGAAAAGGAAACCGGCACCCTGATTCGTGATGACGTTTCTTCTGAGTGGAAGAAATGGACCGACCAGGGACGCGGATGGGATCCGCTCGGAGCTAATTTCAGACCATATGCCCCTATGGTAGCGGTGACCCAGGATGAAGAATGGAAGCCTAATCTTTATACAAGGACGGGAACATTCTGCAAGAATATATCAGGCAAGAATATAAACCTTTCTCTCAGTACGGCAACATGCGTATCTGGCGAAAAGGATGAGGCACTCATAAAATATCATATACGGAACCGTGACACGGAACCGGTAACCCTTGTAATGCAACCGGTCCATATCAATCTGGAAGAGCAGGGATTCAAGGTGGAAAAGAATCCGTTTGAAGTGATTGTAAATGATGCATGGGAAATCTCCGTGTCATCAGATATAGAAAATTGCACTGAGCAGGGTTATGAAATTACAATAGAGCCCGGACAGACATATGAGATGAACTTTGCAGTTGCATTCTCTACATCGAAACTGCAGGGTCATGAACGTGTCAGGAAAGATATAGCAGGAAGTTTCGAGGCTGCCCAGTCACAGATACACAATACATTGTCTTGGGCTGCAGGACAGTTGCCGGAAGTCCATACGGGAATAGAAAACATCGACCAACTCTACTACAGGTCCATACTCAGTGTGCTGATGTGCCGCAATTCCCGCGAGAATTTCATCATCGATCCGTTCTGGTCCGTGGGAATTTGGCCTTATACAATCAGCTGGGACAATTCATTCGCTTCGGACATTCTTGCCATGCTTGAACCTGAAAGCCTGAAAGAAACGATAAGACTCAATTTCGCCAAAGGTAGGATGCAGAAGACATATATCGCATGGGACGGCAATTTCATAGACATATTGTATATACAGGAACCGTTTGCCATACAGATAATGCTTGAAGCATATATGAAACATGCAGGAAATGCCGATATTCTCAAAGAGGTTGCAGGAGAATATACTTTCTATGAATGGATGAAGAAATGGGCGGAAGAGCTGCATGACAACTACGGACGCAAGGACGGCCTGATAGACGTCGGATACTCTACTGAAAAAATCATAGAAATCAGAACTGACGGTTACAATCACGTAGTACCTATAGTGAATGGCCTGACCATGGATCTTTACGGCAAGTTGTCGGAATGGGCCGGTATTCTTGGCAACAGAAAAGATGCCGCAATGTTCGATTCATGGAAACGCCAGATTCACAAGTCTATAAATGAAAAATTATGGAACAGCGAAAAACTGTGGTATGACAATCTGTATCCGGACGGAACGACCGGCCAGATATATACATACCACCTTTTTGACATGATAGCAAGTGACAACCTTACAGGCGAGCAGCGTCTTGGCCTGATTTCCCATCTCAAGGACAAGGTGTTCCTCGGCAAGTTCGGTGTATATTCCATAGCAAGGAATGACCTGGTGCACTGGGACCGTATTGACGGAGACTGGGGAGGCGGAGGACAGTATGCCGGAATGCCAGGAAGGATTGCGCGCAACCTGTACAGAATCGGCAACCCCCAGCTCGGATGGGATATACTCAACAGATATGCCGGATATACTGAATATTTCCCGTACCTGTCACAGAATCCGTCAATAGACAAACCGTTGCAGGACAGGTCTTCAATGCCGGTGCAGATTGCGGGAGGCGCTGCCGCCGAAGCCATATTGTTCGGAACTTTCGGCATATCCCTTGACTTTGACAGCATATCCTTTGCACCAGTATGGCATGACGGAATGAAAAATGCGTCTGTCAGAAATTTCCGGTGGAAAGGACATGTCTATGACCTGATTCTCAAGGGCAATGTTTTCGAAGTCTACAAGGATTCGGCCCTAGCAGGAACAGATGTTTATGGAAACAAAATAACCTTGGCGGAATGACGTTGAGGATAGCATGCAATCTTTTTGAAAAAGGTTACGGTATCACTGGCTGGGAAATACTGAAAAGATATTCCGAATATACCGGACATTTCCCTTATTTTACACATAATCCGTTGTCGGACAAAATGTCGCAGGATCATAATTCCATGTTTCTCCAGATATCGGCGGGAGCAGGACTTGAAGCCGTATTCAAGGGGCTGTTCGGCGTCAGGCCGCATAAGGACGGAACCATAGAATTCAATCCTTTCCATCATCAGGAAATGGGGTGCTCAGAACTCCGTGATTTCAGATTCCGTGGAAATTCATATGATGTAATTCTCAATGATACCTCATATGAAGTCTGGAAAAACGGGGAACTCTTGGCTGAAAGCCGGTACGGCAGAGCTGTCAGAGACAACATATAGACTTGCTGTACAGAAGTTATTTCATAACAATGTCCAAGCAGCATGTCCACTATTAAACGTATTGAAAATAATCCTATAAATTGTGTTTTCAATGTATTGCTCCGGGAATATTGCATACAAAATATAAAATAATTTTGTATAAATGCAAAAATTATATAAATTTGTTTATACATAAAAATAACACTTATGAACATACAGTTGGACCCCAATTCAGCCAGGCCATTGCATTTGCAGGCTGAAGACAAGTTGAGAGAAATGATTCAGATGGAAGAATACCGGAAAGGGAAACTTCTTCCGAATGAAGTCGAATTGTCAAAACAGATGAAAATATCTAGAAATACCTTGAGACAGGCCATAAATAAACTTGTTTTCGAAGGGCTTCTGGTCAGGAAAAAGGGTTACGGCACAGTCGTAGCTCCGCAGAATGTGATGAGCAATGCCAGAAACTGGATGAGTTTCAGTCAGGAAATGAGGTCCCAGGGTATGACAGTCCAGAATTTCGAACTGCATCTCAGCTGCAAGATGGCTCCGGAGGAGGTGGTAAGCTTCTTTGACGTGAAACAGGACCAGTATCTTCTGTGTCTTGAGAGATTGCGCGGAAAGCCAGGTCTTCCCTTCGTATATTTCATATCATATTTCAATCCGAAGATTCCGATGACAATAGAAGATGATCTGACTTCTCTTCCTTTGTATGAAATTCTGGCGAAGAAATATGGCATAATAGTAAAAGTTTCACGCGAAATGGTATATGCCCGTGCTGCAGATGCAGAAATGGCAGCCAAACTCGGAATAGCCCCCGGTGATCCGGTTCTGGTAAGGAAGAGATTTGTTCTGGATGCCGGCGGCATGCCAGTGGAGTACAATATCGGATTTTACAGGGCGGACAGCTTTACCTACTCGATAGAATTCACAAATAACTAATAATAAATAATTTAAAAGTAATGGCTAATACTAAACCAACGGAGAATACGCACATAAGCAAGGTTCTCCCAGTCTTGTTCGGATTTTTCGTAATGGGATTCTGTGATGTCGTGGGAATAGCGACAAGTTATGTAAAAGTGGACTTCCAGCTTTCCGAAACGGTAGCCGGATTCATCCCTTCAATGGTATTTATCTGGTTCTTCCTTCTGTCCATGCCGGCTGCAATCACCATGAACCGTATCGGACGCAAGAAGATGGTGCAGATCAGCAACATCATCACAATTGCCGGTATGCTCATTCCGTTCATTGATTACAATTTCGTGACATGCATGATTGGATTTGTCCTGCTCGGTATGGGTAACGCCATCCTTCAGGTATCCCTGAACCCTCTTCTTACCAACGTAGTATCAGGAAGCAGACTTACCAGCATGCTTACAGTAGGACAGGTCATAAAGGCTGTTTCATCATTCTGCGGACCTTTCATCGCAGCCTTTGCAGTTTCCCAGCTGGGTTCATGGAAATATATATTCCCGATTTTCGCAGTAATAACAATCCTTTCAGCTATATGGCTCTTTTCAATAAAGATTTCCGAGACATCGGCCAATAAAGAAGGAACATCCACAGTGGGAGCAGCTTTCGGACTTCTGAAGGACAAAACCATACTCCTTCTCTTCCTCGGCATCTTTTTCGTTGTCGGCGTTGATGTCGGAACCAATACGGTAACGCCAAAGCTTCTCATGGAAAGACAGGGTCTTCCTGTAGATCAGGCCGGGTTCGGTTCAAGCGTATATTTCATATGCAGGACAGTTGGAGCATTGATAGGTTCCATCCTTCTTGTTAAACTCAGTGACGTCGTATTCATGAGAATAAACCTTCTGGTTGCAGCTGTAGCAATAGCATTGCTCTTCTTCGCAAATTCAATGGTTGCAATGCTTATCCTTGTAGGAATGATTGGATTTTTCTGTGCAAGTATCTTCTCCATCATCTACTCACAGGCTCTCAAGGCAAGACCGCAGAAAGCAAATGAAATTTCAGGTCTCATGATAATGGGAGTTTCCGGCGGTGCTGTTATACCTCCGCTCATGGGTATCCTTACCGATACAATCGGAAATCAGAACGGCTCTTTGATAGTGATTGCAGCTTGTCTGCTTTATCTGCTGTTCTGCTCATTCTGGCTCAAGGTCCAGAAAGCATAGTCTGATGGCATAACAAAAAGTCAACATAATATACTGCCCCCGAAAGTCGGACAAAAACTTTCGGGGGCAGTTCTGTAAGACAATACATTGACTTCATTCAGTTCTTTATCCTTCCGAACCGGACCTGTTCTGCCGGCGCTTGAAAGCATTTTTCAATCTTTTGATTCCTTCGACACCAAGTATTGCAAGACCGCCGTACTGCAGCGTCTTTGCCATTCCGAACAGTATCACCCATAGCATCCCCTTGAGAGAAGCCGAATACTGGAACATCATCTGTGCAAAAGACAGAATGTAAAATGGAATGCATGACAGCAACACAATAACCCCCGTCTTGAAAGACAGCAGCTGCAGCCGTTTCAGGATTATCCCTAAGATGCCTTTCATCTTTATTGAAATCCTATCCATGATTTCTGTGATTCAGGGTAATGTTGACATTTTCAGTCCTATGTGTCTAAATTTTATTAAAGTCCTAAATCAGGCATACATATTACAAAGACACCAGGTTTTTTCGCAAAGTTAACGACTATTCATCAGCGACACAATACGCCATCGCGTATTTTTCAACCCACGCGCATCTCTGATATGATGTAAGTAGCTGTTTGTTAGTAGTTTATCTCAATATATAAATGCTTTTGACCCCATTTTTTAGGGGTCAAAAGCATTTATGAATCTTTATAAGTATTTGATTATCAAAAGTTTTGTCGAAATATGAGATGCGCGTGGGATGAGTCGTCCTGAAAAAAGTTTAACGAAAAAAGGGTAAGCTTAATACATCGCACCGCTACAACCGCCTACCCTTGCTACCTTCCGGTCCTGGGGGAATTCAGCAGGAGCTGGTCGTGTATGACTTACCCGGCGACAAAATTAAGCATTTTATATTTAATCCAAAAATATTTTTCAGATTCTTGGATTATTTTACGGCGGATCGCTTGTGGCCGGTTCCACCGGTATACGGATATTAAAGACTGTCGAAAATCAGTGGAAGTATATCATCCACTTTGTCGAATTTCCATATTCTGTCCCTGCCTATCAGAATTACGGACATGTCGAGCCCGCCTTTTTTCTGATATTCAGCCATAACCTGACGGCATGCGCCGCACGGGGTAGCCGGATTTCCGCACAAAATACCGTCCCTGCCTCCCGCAATAGCTATTGATATCATACTGGAATCAGGGTGAGAAGCATTGGCATAAAACATGGCAGTCCTCTCAGCGCATAAACCTGACGGGTAGGCTGCGTTCTCCTGATTTGCACCTGAAATTATTTCCCCGGAATCCAGTCTTACTGCCGCACCGACATTGAATTTGGAATATGGGGCATAAGAACCCTTCATGGCATCTATTGCACTTTGAGCTAAAATTCTGTCATCATCGTTCAACAAGTCGATGGAATCAAATTCGGAATATCCGATCCTTATTTCCTTATTGGTCATTGTTCCCATTTTCTGTCCTCCATTTTTTATTATTGTTGGACCTGGAGTGTCATAGTATGCTGCTTATCATCGGCTTCGATAGCATACTTTTGACAAAAATAATTATTTTTGCCGAACAATAACCGGTTTTGCAATGAAACCGGACATGTATTATTAATATGGAACATGGCATGAAAGTCTGTATTGGTCTGTCGGGAGGAGTTGATTCCAGCGTTGCCGCCTTGCTTTTGAAAAGAGCGGGTTATGATGTCTTTGCCCTGTTCATGCAGAACTGGCATGACACGACAGGTACCCTTCATGGTGACTGCGAGTGGGAGGAAGACCGTTTTGTAGCCGAAATGGTTGCCAGAAAAATAGGCATTCCTTTCTATTTCGTTGATCTCAGCAAAGAATATCGTGAGAGGGTGGTGGACTATATGTTCGATGAGTATTCGAAAGGAAGGACACCAAATCCGGACGTGTTGTGCAACAGAGAAATCAAATTCGATGCATTTCTGAAGTGTGCCATGAAACTTGGGGCTGAGAAAGTCGCTACTGGACATTATTGCAGGAAAGATGTCATCGTCAATCCGGATGGAACCGAAACTTTCAGAATACTTGCCGGAACGGACCCGAACAAGGACCAGAGCTATTTTTTGTGCCAGCTGTCACAGGAACAGCTTTCAAGAGCGATTTTCCCTATAGGTGATTTGACAAAGCCTGAAGTCAGGGCAATTGCCCATGAAGCGGACCTGCCTTCCGCAGATAAGAAGGATTCCCAGGGAATATGCTTTGTCGGCAAAGTCGATCTGCCTGTTTTTCTCCAGCAGAAACTGGCTCCCAAGGAAGGTGATATTGTCGAAGTGTATGACAGCTACTATGACGCTTGCAGCCAGTATCAAAAGATCAAGGACATCCTCGGATCGGTAACTGTAGACGGAAAGAATGAATCCCTGAAAATGATAACCGACTATATCTCGGAGGACAAGGCTTCGGAATCCGCAAAACCGGGAATGCCTTCGGTTTCAAAATGGGACGAGGAGAAAATAGCAGCATTGTCCGATGAAGAACTCATGTATGTATCGGAACCTGTCAGATACGCGATAAAGTTTGAAACGGAGACATACAGGAGCGGGAAAAAGCACGTCAGGAAGATACGTTACAAGGAGAACCCGTACGGAAAGATAATAGGAAAACATGACGGTGCCCAGTTCTATACAGTCGGGCAGCGTAAGGGACTCAATGTCGGCGGACATAAGGAGTCGGTTTTTGTCATAGAAACCGATATGGAGAACAACATTATTTATGTCGGGGAGGGACACAGACATAAAGGACTCTCCAGAAATTGTCTTCGTATCGATCCTGCGGAAATACACTGGATAAGGGAAGACCTGCGTATGACTGAAGGTGAAATCCGTCGGTTCAAAGTCCGTATCAGATACAGACAGCCTTTACAGGACGCTTTCCTTATAATGCGGAGAACGGGTCTCTATATCCTGTTCGATTCCCCGCAAAGGGGAGTGACCGCCGGCCAGTTTGCCGTATGGTATGACAATGACGAGATGATTGGCTCCGGCGTCATCTGAATAAGATTTTCCCCAGACTTTTTGCGGCAGAGATACCTGCAAGATAACCTGTAGAGAATGCAATATGCAGATTGTATCCGCCGGTATCGGCATCAAGGTCAAGGATTTCTCCGGCAAAATACAGGCCTGGAACAATTCTGGATTCCATGGTTTTCGGGAAAATTTCATTTGCCGGAATTCCTCCTGCTGTTATGACGCAGCGTTCATAGCCGACAAAACCGGATATCTCGAATTCCCAGTTTTTGAGAGCCTTCGCCATCGTGTTGTGACCGATTTCCCCTGCGCTCTTGATGAAACCGTCTACAAGTGAGGACGGTAGGACTTTGTTAGCAACCGTCTTCAGCTTTTCTTTATTTGTCTTCCTCGAATTCTTTTTGTCTGATGAAATTTCATCCCACAATCTCTGAATCCTTTTGTCCAGGTCCTCAAGGTCAACGGCGGGTTTCATGTCGAGACTCATCCTGACTTTGGAACCGTTGATCAGAGCATTGACGCATTTCCGGCTGACCTTGAATCCTATGGGTCCTTCTATACCGCCATCCGTGAAATCAATGTCACCGAATTCATCCATTGAAAGATTCCCGTCAATGAAAACATGTACGCCTACATTTTTCAGCTGGTTACCGCACAGCAGCCTCCCGCTTTCCGAAAGGGGAGTGCTTCTGTGAATGTGAAATTTTTCCGCCTTGCCTCCCGTGTCCTTTCCTGCCGTCTTATATCCTTTAGGTACAAGTGCAGTCAGTGACGGAAAGCAGCTCCCCGCATGATGTCCCAATTCGTTTGCCCATATGTATCCGTCGCCGCTCGAACCTGTGGACGGATAGGAAAGACCTCCGGTGGCAATCACAAGTCTGTCTGCGAAGTACGAGGAACCGTCGGCAGTACTTATACGGAATCTCCAGGCCCCCTGGCAGGCATCTGCGTTAACGCTTATTCCGCATACTTCTTTGTTGCATAGTATTTCCGCACCGCGTCTCTTCGCCTCACCTGCAAGAGTATCAACAACATCCGAAGCAAGATGAGATTCAGGAAAAACCCTGTCGCCTCTTTCCACAACACTCTCCATCCCCCAATCCCTCATGTAATCAGCAAGCCTTTCAGGAGTAAGATTGTAGAATGCAGGTTTCAGCAATGCCGGTCCGGGATGTATGTGTGTCGAAAATTCATTCCAGGTCTTCATGTTTGTGAAGTTGCATCTGCCTTTTCCGGTAATCATGATTTTTCTTGCCGGGCGAGGCATCTTTTCCAGGATTCCGACAGTTAGCTTGTTCCCGGCGGCATCAGCACCGATACCGCACATCAGTCCGGCCGCACCGCCTCCGATAATGATGATGTCCTTGCCTTCAAACTTGTCTTTTCCGAAATATTTTACCGTGTCATCCGTCATATGATTCATGCGATAATAAACTTTACGCAGTTTTTTTTGATTTTCAAAAAAAATCCTATCTTTGCAGTCCCGAAAGGAGATACAAGGCCAGTTTAGCTTAGTTGGTAGAGCATCGCATTCGTAACGCGAAGGTCGTGGGTTCGAATCCCATAGCTGGCTCACAAATGCGGATGGACTGAAGAAAGTCCGTCCGCTTTTTTATGTGAAGGCCCCGATGATGCTTCCCAATGTCACATTATGATTCTGAAATCGAATGTACAGTTCTCGCAGAAGAATCCCTTTATCGTGGTTGTTCCGTCCGTGTACTCGACAAGTTTTTCCGGTCTTGCAAGTTCGATTGCAATCATGTCTCCGATTCTCAGTGAAATAAGTGATGATGCTGCAGAAACAGCTTTCTCTATCATTCCTTTTTTGCCCTCAGAAGTTTTGAATATTGTACTTCCGTTTTTTGTTATTTCAAAAATATTCTGCTCATTGTCGAGGGTTATCCTGTTGAACATGGGAAACGGAAGAATGCTTGTGTGGTCGGCACAGGAAGAGAACGCGCATCCATCCTGCATGAGGCTTCCGATGTACATCAGCATGCCGTATCCGATTGAGTCGTAATACCTGTCTGCAAATTTTTCACCTACACATTTCCCGGCCTTGCATATCCTTGCAAACAATATCGGCGAAAAGAACAGGCTCTCCGCCTGTTCCGGCATATAATAATCCCTGTTTTCCCTCTCCCAGCTTGTGTCCGGTCTGACCATGAACTTTCCGGACACAAAGTCACGTACGACGATATTCATTTCTAAAACAGACTTCCTGTCTTTCCTTTGTTGAACTTGTCTGCAAGCAGATTTATCGAACTGTCCAGTTCGGATTCGCTGAGAGGCTTGCTTGCTCTCTGCCTCGCCTCGGACTTTTCACGTTCAAATTCGCTTTTGAGCAGCTGGAACTGTCGTTTGGTATCCAATGTGAATTCTCCGTTGTCAATCCATGCGAAATATGACGGCTCGGTATTGTACACTTCCCTTGCCGTTTTGCCTTTATGTTTTCCGAAACTGATGACGGCCTCTTTCTTGTCGTTATATACAAGACGCCCTGCGTAATCTATTATCTTCTGCCTTTCAGAGAAGTTTGCAAGAAAATCAACGTCATTCTTCAGAGTTTCGGGGTATCTGTCCAGCTGGGCCTTGAGAACCTCATAAGTTGCCAGCGTATCTGCTTCAGCTGCATGGGCATTTTCAAGTTCCTTCCCGCAGTAGAACCGGTATGCCGCTTTCAGATTTCTTGGCTCGAGAGTGTGGAATATGTTCTGGACGTCCACCATCCTCTTCTCATGAAGGTTGATGTCTACGGCCTTGTCGGTATATCTGCGGACCCTTTCCAGTTCCTCCGCAAGCATAGGCAGGTCGAATTTCGACGAATTGAAACCGGAAAAATCGCTGTCTTTCAGCCAGTCGGCGACTTCATCAACGATATCCATGAAACGGAGGCAGTCCTTCAGGTCTTCATCCTTAATCCCGTGTACAGCCATGGCACTGGGATTTATCGGTTTCTGACATTTGTTTATGTAATCCCACGGACGTACTCTCCATGTCTTTATCCTTTGCTCCGCTCCGGGAAATATCTTCACGAAGCTCAATTCGATTATGCAGTCGGATGCTATATTAAGGCCCGTACTTTCTATATCGAAGAAAAGTATGGGCCGTTCAAGGTGTAAATCCATATTGTCAAATTAAAATAGGCATTAGTATACCGCAGATCTTCTCGTTTTCAGCCTCTTCTTCCGATGGAAGTACAAGAGCAGCGCGTTTGCTGTCGGCGAACTTTATGACCACACCGTTGCATGTCATGTTGCTGAGAATCTCTATAAGGAAAGTTGATTTGAAACCTATGGTAAGGTCATCTCCTTCATACTGGCAGCCAACCTTTTCATATGCCGCTATCGAAAAACCTATATCCTGTGCCGAAATCTCCAGCGAACCGGCCTTGATGTCGAATTTGATGCTGTTCGAAGCTTTGTTGGCACAAACCGAAATTCTCCTTACCGAATTAAGCAGCAGGCTTCTGTCTATTTTCAGGACATTCGAATTGTTCTGCGGGATTACATCCCTGTATTTCGGATATTTTCCAGCAACAAGACGGCACGTTACAAGAGTATTGTCAAACTTGAACATGGCATTCTTGGCATCGAATGTAACTTCGACGGTTTCCGCAGTCTTGCTTATTATCGAACGTAGAATTGCCGCAGGCTTCTTGTGCAGGATGAATGATGATTTCTCATCGGCCTTGACATCATTTGTAGTATAGCAGATGAGTTTGTGGGCATCTGAAGCGACGAGAGTCGTGCTTTCCACGTCTATGTCGAAGAAAATACCGTTCATCGTCGGTCTGATTTCATCATCGGCGGTAGCATAGATTGTCCCGGCGATACCGTCAACCAGAGTTGCTGCCGGAAAAATCACCTTTATCGCATTTTCCTGCATTTCCTGGGTAACCGGATAGTCTATGGCAGGAAAATACGGCAGCGACGAATTTCCGCTTGACCAGTTGCATTCGAAAGAACTGTCACTCACGGTAGCTATTGTAAGAGGCTGGTCCGGAAGTTCCTTGAGAAGGTCCATCATATGCTTGGCGGGAACAGCTATCGCACCTTCCTCGGCTCCACTTTCAACCTCGACAGCAGTCTTCAAAGTCAGCTCTGAGTCTGATGCCGTAATCTCAAGAACGTTACCTTTCAGGTCAAACAGAAAGTTTTCCAATATCGGCAGCGGCGACTTCGCCGGAATGGCCTTGGCCACGGCAAGAATTCCTTTTAGCAATTCGGAACTAGAAATAACCAGTTTCATATCATCAGTTTTTTATATCCTTTTTTATCTATAATCCCGGATGTCATCCGAATCAATCGGATCGGTACGGCGGCAATGAATACCGAAAAACAAATGTACGAAAAAATATGATATTTGGCACTAATTTTGATTTTTTCTCCGCCTGTTTGTCCTTGGTAGGACATGGTTGTATAAATTTTTTAGTGAGATAGATATGAAAAAGAGTATTTTGATTGTATTGTTGTCAGCATTGGTTGCAGGTATCACTGCATATGCTGTTGTCAGAACTCAGGATAGAGGGGTTTCCCAGAACGTACTTTCAAACGGTACTTCGGAGTTCAGAACTGTCAATTTGTCACAGAGCGAATATCCCGATTTTACATATGCGGCGGAATCTGCCGTCGATGCAGTTGTTTATGTTAAAGTGACCGTCAGGGATTCCAGAATTACCGTGCCTAATTCCTTGTTCGATTATTTCTTCGGATTCGGGGAACCGCAGGAGCGTGTCGGCAGCGGTTCCGGAGTTATAATCCGCCAGGACGGATATATCGTCACCAACAATCATGTAGTAGCCGGTGCTTCGAAGATAGAGGTTACTCTCACCAACAACAAGACATATCCTGCTACCCTGATAGGAACCGATCCTGCTACCGACGTGGCGCTTATCAAGATAGATGCCCAGGGGCTTCCTGTAGTTCCGTTCGGTGACTCCGACAAACTGAGGCTCGGCGAATGGGTAATAGCGATAGGCAGCCCTTATGACCTGAGGTCCACGATAACAGCAGGTATCGTAAGTGCGAAAGGCAGGTCAATGAAAAATGAAAAAGGTGAATTCAAAATAGAATCATTTATCCAGACGGATGCGGCCGTGAATCCCGGAAACAGCGGCGGAGCCCTTGTCAACAAGGAGGGCCAGCTTGTGGGAGTCAATACCGCAATATATTCTCAGACAGGTTCTTATACCGGTTATTCTTTTGCAATCCCGTCGAATATGGTTAAGAAAATAGTGTATGACCTTATCGATTACGGAAGCGTAAAGAGAGCCATGCTGGGTGTCACCATGTCTCCTATTACTGATAAAATTGCAAAAGAGTTGAAACTTTCTTCATTAAACGGCGTATATATTACTGAAGTATTGAGCGGAAGTGCTGCCGAAGAAGGCGGAATCAAGGTCGGAGATATCATTCTGGAAATCGATTCCATGAAAGTTACAAACGGAGCATCCGTACAGGAAAAGGTCAACAGTTACTACCCTGGTGACAAGGCTTCCATTGTGGTCCTCAGAAATGGGAAGGAAAAGACTCTGGAGGTTACATTCAAGGGAACGGCCATGGAGAACGGTACGAAGATAGAAGACGGAGCGGTCGCATTCTTCGGTTCCGCAATCAAGGAGGCGTCGAAGGAAACTCTTGAAAGACTGGGGATTGACCATGGGGTTGAAATCGTATCGGTAGGTCCCGGCAAGATCATGGATGCAGGGGTTTCCGAAGGATTTGTGATAATGTATATCAACAACCAGCCTGTACAAAAGCCTCAGGATGTCATCGACCTTGTGAAGAAGTCGAAGAGGGCTGTCTTCGTAGAAGGTGTGACGTCTTACGGACGCGCTTCATATTTCGGATTCGGTCTTTAGTACCGGACCGGAATATGTTTCCTTGGCAGGCCGCTGACGGAAAACAGACTAAAATATATATGAGACAACTTAAGATTACAAAATCAATTACCAATCGTGAGAGCGCATCTCTGGACAAGTATCTTCAGGAGATAGGTAGAGAGGAACTGATAACGGTTGAAGAGGAAGTGGAACTTGCCCAGAGAATCCGCAAGGGAGACCAGAAGGCACTGGAAAAATTGACAAGAGCAAACCTGAGGTTCGTGGTATCCGTTGCGAAGCAGTATCAGAATCAGGGACTGAGTCTTCCGGATCTGATCAATGAGGGAAATCTCGGACTGATAAAGGCGGCCGAGAAATTCGATGAGACGAGAGGTTTCAAATTCATCTCTTACGCGGTATGGTGGATCCGTCAGTCCATTCTCCAGGCTTTGGCAGAACAGTCGAGGATTGTCAGGCTTCCTTTGAATCAGGTAGGTTCTCTCAACAAGATAAACAAGGCTTTGTCCAAATTCGAACAGGAAAACGAAAGAATGCCTTCCAGCGAGGAACTCTCCGACATGATAGATGTTCCGAAGGACAAGATAGCGGATACGCTGAGGGTTTCCGGAAAACATGTATCAGTCGATGCACCGTTTGTTGAAGGTGAGGACAACAGTCTTCTGGATGTACTCGTAAACAACGACTCCCCGAGTGCTGACCGCGGACTGGTTAACGAGTCGCTCAACAGGGAAATCGAACGCGCACTTTCAACCCTTGCTCCGCGCGAGAGGGAAATCATAAAGACCTTCTTCGGTATCGGATGTCAGGAAATGACATTGGAGGAAATAGGTGAAAGATTCGGACTTACCCGCGAAAGGGTGCGCCAGATCAAGGAAAAGGCTATACGTAAACTGAAAAATAACTCCAGAAGCAAACTTCTAAAAGGTTATTTGGGATAAACGATAAAACATATAGAATCATGACTCCGGAGTTATTTATCATATCGAAGGCTGGTGAAGCCATAAAGTCTCTGTATAATGCCGATGTTGAAGCAGCATCGCTGCAGGTACAGGTCACAAGAAAAGAATTCGAAGGGGATTACACGCTTGTCGTGTTTCCCCTTCTGAAGGTTTCACAGACCGGTCCAGAGCAGACCGGCAAGGCAATAGGGGACTGGCTGAAGGAAAATGTAAGGGAGATATCATCATACAATGTGGTGAAAGGATTCCTGAACATCTCATTCTCGAATGTATACTGGAATACACTGTTTACGGAAATAGCTTCATCCGATGATTTCGGACAGCATGCTCCTACAGGGAAGACCATCATGGTGGAATTCTCTTCACCCAACACCAACAAACCGCTGCATCTGGGGCATATCAGGAACAACCTGCTCGGCTGGTCAGTTGCGAAGCTCCTTGAGGCCAACGGTCATAATGTTATGAAGGTCAACCTTGTCAATGACAGGGGAATCCATATATGCAAGTCCATGCTCGCATGGCTCAAGAGAGGAAACGGGGAAACACCGGAATCCTCCGGAAAGAAAGGAGACCATCTGGTGGGAGACTACTATGTGGAATTCAACAACATGTACAGGGAGGAAGTCGAGAAACTTGTTTCCGCAGGCATGACCAAGGAGGAAGCGGAAAAATCGGCTCCGTCATTGAAGGAAGCGCAGGAGATGCTTCTCAGATGGGAAAAAGGAGACGAGAAAGTCGTCAGTCTCTGGAAAAAGATGAACGGCTGGGTATACGAAGGATTCGACAAGACCTACAGGGATCTCGGAATATCCTTTGACAGGACATACTATGAATCCCAGACATATCTGTATGGCAAGGCCCTGGTGCAGAAAGGACTGGAAATGGGCATATTCGAGACTGAAGCGGACGGCTCCGTATGGTGCGACCTTACTTCCGAAGGCCTGGACAGGAAACTTCTTCTGAGAGGTGACGGAACATCCGTATATATGACCCAGGACCTTGGAACGGCAGAACAGAGGTTCAGCGAATACAAACTCGACGAGCATATATATGTGGTCGGCAATGAACAGAACTACCATTTCCAGGTATTGAAAATCATTCTCAAGAAACTGGGCTTCGCATGGTCCGACAACATATACCATTTGTCATACGGAATGGTGGAACTCCCTCAGGGAAAGATGAAGTCAAGGGAAGGAACCGTCGTGGATGCTGACGACCTCATCGAAAAAATGTACAACACGGCAAAGGAAACTTCTCTCGAATTGGGCAAACTTGACCAGATGGACGAGGAGGAGCAGGACAGGCTTTTCCGTATGATCAGCCTCGGAGCTCTGAAATATTTCATCATAAAGGTGGACCCGAAGAAAACAATGCTCTTTGATCCTAAGGAATCCATAGATTTCAACGGAAACACGGGACCATTCATACAGTATACCCATGCGAGAATCAAGTCAATCCTTAGAAAGGCCGCAGAACAGGGACTGGAAGCGAATGTTACGTCGATATCATCGGAAACGAGCCTCTCTGCCAAGGAAGTGAGGATAATCAAGATTCTGAATCTTTTCCCGGAAAAGATAACAGAAGCAGGAAATGCACATTCTCCGGCAATCATAGCGAACTACGCATACGAACTGGCCAAGGAATTCAATCAGTACTATCACGATACGCCTGTTCTGAAGGAAGAGAACAAGGACCTTCTGAATTACCGTCTGGTACTTGTGGCTTCAATCGCCAGGGTACTGGTCAAGGCAATGTCCATACTGGGTATAACGCTTCCTGAAAGGATGTAATGGAAAATACATATATGATACCGACCTCGGTGAAAGAGGTCGAGAATTTAGGGTGGGACTATATAGATGTCATCATTGTAACGGGTGATGCGTATGTGGACCACCCTTCTTTCGGAACTGCAGTCATTGCACGGTGGCTGCAGAAACACGGTTACAGGGTAGCGGTCATACCGCAGCCGAACTGGAGGGACGATTTGCGTGACTTCAGAAAGCTCGGTGCGCCGCGTCTGTATTTCGGAGTGAATTCCGGAGCCATGGATTCCATGGTGAACCATTATACGGCATCGAAACGCCTCCGCAGCGACGATGCCTACACTCCGATGGGAAGAGCCGGATTCCGTCCTGACTATGCCGTGACCGTATATACCTCCATACTGAAGAAACTCTATCCGGACATACCGGTCATGATCGGGGGAATAGAAGCCTCTCTCAGGCGTTTCACCCATTATGATTACTGGAAAGACATGCTCCTTCCTTCGGTGCTGGTATCTTCCGGTGCCGACTACCTCTGCTACGGAATGGGAGAACGGCCCATGCTTGAGTTCACAAGAGCGGTCGAAGCCGGCCGGAATCCTTCAGACATCCGCAGGATACCCCAGATAGCATTCTTCATGAAAGGCAGAAGCAGACTCAAGGATGCCGTATTCCTCAATTCATATGAAAGATGTCTCAAAGACAAGAAAGCATTTGCGGAAAATTTCCATGTGATTGAAACATGCAGCAACATGATGACCCCTCCTGTCCTGATTGAACCGTGCAAGGACGGATATGTGCAGGTAAATCCGCCTTATCCGCCGGCTTCGGAAGACGAAATGGACGAATTCTGGGATTTGCCGTACACGAAACAGCCGCATCCGAGGTACAAGGGAAAGCATATTCCTGCATATGAGATGATTAAATTCTCCATAAATACCCACAGAGGATGTTTCGGCGGATGTAATTTCTGCACTATAGCAGCACATCAGGGCAAATTCATACAGTCCCGTTCGGAAAAATCCATACTCAAGGAAGTTTCCGCCCTCAAGGAAATACCCGGCTTTGCAGGGAACATTTCCGATTTGGGAGCTCCTACTGCGAACATGTACGGAATGAAAGGCCGGAACCAGGAACTGTGTTCGGTGTGCAAAAGAAAGTCATGCCTGTTTCCCTCTCCGTGCAAGAATATGGACCGCTCGCACAAGCGCCTTCTTGAACTGTACCACAAAGTTGCGGAAATCAAGGGAATACGTCATTCCTATATAGGGAGCGGAATAAGGTATGACCTGTTTCTCAGTGAAAAGGGCTATGTGGACGAGACATCCTATCCGTATCTCAAGGAACTGATACTCGAACATACTTCGGGACGTCTGAAGGTCGCTCCGGAACATACGGAGGACAATGTCCTGAATCTCATGTCCAAACCTTCATTCAGACTTTTCGAACGTCTGAGAAAGGAATTCGATATCATAACGAAATCAAGCGGACACAAATGTTCCCTTGTCCCGTATTTCATCTCAGGACATCCCGGATGCGGAATGAGGGAAATGCAGAGATTGTCTGAAAATCCTGCCCTCAAGGGACTGTACATGGATCAGGTCCAGGATTTCACACCGACTCCTATGACTACTTCTTCCGTCATGTTCTATACCGGACTGAATCCGCGCAATATGGAGAAGATATTTGTAGAAAGGGATATCGAACGCAAGAAAATGCAAAAGTCGTTTTTTTTCAAAAAAAAATGAGACAACTGTATAATGATTCGGAAAAATGTTCTATAATTGCAGGCAGAATAACAAAAATAAGTAAACAGAAAGTTAGATAGACGATATGGATAGCCAACAGAAGAAAAGAGCTGTAGTAAGCTATGAGAACATGTCTGAAGAGCTGGCTGCAGCATTCGCTGAAAAATATCCGAAAGGATTCAGCGATTACCTGCCGGATCTGATGAAATATGACAAGCCTGACGGAACATGTTTCTATGCGGTTACACTTGAAATACCATCGGCGATATATCTTGTCAAGATAAAGATAAAGACTGATGACGCGGAGGATATAGAAAGATGGCTTGACGGGGACGATGACGATTCGGTGGACGGAGATAGAGATGACTTGCCGGATGACAACATATCCCAGTATTCAAACGGTGACGATGATGTTGCAGAATCGGATTCCGATCCTGACATGTAATAAAAAGACCAATTCATAACAGATTTATCGGAGTGACTTTGAAACAGATTAATACTTCAAATCACTCCGAAATTCATTCATGAAAACAGCATGCATACAAGAAAACCATTTACAAAATATGTACTGTCGCCGCTCAGAGGCCTGATGCAGAAACTCTCCGAGCGCGACCTGCTGCTTATTTTGTCCTTGTTTGTGGGAATTGCATGCGGTTTCGCTTCAGTGATACTCAAGGAAGCGATAGAAATGATTCATGCTTCCATAACGTCATGGTTCGACGGTTTTGACTACAACTTCCTTTACCTGATTTATCCGGGAATAGGAATGTTGCTGGCCATGCTTTTCGTGAAATATGTGGTGAAGGACAATATCGGGCACGGAGTGACTAAAGTACTGCTGGCCGTTTCGAAAAACGAATCGAAGATAAAGTCCCACAACACATGGACTTCGCTTGTCGCCAGTTCCGTGACCATCGGTTTCGGAGGTTCGGTCGGAGCGGAGGCGCCTATAGTATATACCGGTGCGGCAATCGGTTCGAATGTAGCCAGATATATGGGGCTGTCGTACAAGAATATGACAATTCTTTTGGGATGCGGTGCTGCCGGTGCCGTTGCAGGAATATTCAAGGCACCCCTGGCTGGAGTCCTTTTCACACTTGAAATATTGCTTTTCAATATTTCAATGACTTCCATATTGCCGTTGCTGATGTCGACGATATCCGCTACCGTGGTATCGTACGTGTTCCTCGGGGATACCCCGGCATTCGCCTGTGTGCTGGCTCCGTTTGAAATGCATAATATCCCGTTCTATATCGTATTAGGATTGTGCTGCTCGCTTTTTTCGGTTTATTTCACCAGAACTACCCTCTGGCTCGAGGACAAAATCAAGAGTGTCAGAAACGACTATGCGAGGTGGGGTATGTCTGCAGCATGCCTGGGTCTGCTTATATTCCTCTTCCCGCCACTGTACGGTGAGGGATATGACTATCTCAATGTACTCCTGTCAGGCGGGCAGATATCATTCGAAGGCGAGACTATACTTTCCTTCTTCATGACTGAACCTTGGCTGGTTCCCCTGTTTTTCCTCATGATACTTCTGCTGAAAGTGTTCTCGATGTCATTCACTAATGCCGGTGGGGGAGTCGGAGGAACATTCGGACCGACTTTGTTCATCGGAGCGATAGGCGGATTTGTGATTTCCAGATGCATAAACCTGATTCTGGCCGGGACAGACCTGACTGTTCCCGAACCAAACTTCGTACTGGTCGGCATGGCCGGACTCATGGCCGGAGTCATGCAGGCACCAATGACCGCAATCTTCCTTATAGCCGAGATTTCCGGAGGATATGAACTGCTGATTCCGCTGATACTTACATCGACGATATCTTTCGGAGTAACAAGAGCTTTCGAACCGTATTCGATATATACCAAACGTATCGCCAAGAGAGGGGAACTGCTTACGCATGACAGTGACCAGGCTGTTCTGACATTGCTCAAGACTTCCGATCTCATAGAATCGGATTTTACTCCGGTAAAGATAGACGCGACTCTGGGGGAACTCGTGGATATAATATCCGAGTCTACCAGAAATCTGTTCCCGGTAGTCGATTCAAGAAAACATTTTCAGGGCTATGTTTCTTTGGAGGATGTGCGCAAGGATATGTTCAAGGAAGAGCTCTATGAAAAGATGCATGTATACAACTTCATGCGTTCCGCACCGGCCTACGTCCTGATTAATGAAAAGATGGACAGCGTGATGAAGAAATTCGAGAAAACCGATGCCTGGAATCTTCCTGTTGTGGATGAAAACAGGACATATATGGGTTTTGTCTCCAAATCGAAAATATTCTCGGCATACCGCGACCAGCTCAGACAGGTATCCCATGATTGACGGAACCCAAGACAACACATAATAATAATTTCTTATACTGATGCCGATGGATCAACTTTACATAAAGCAGATTGCATTGAATCTTGAAATAAAGGAATGGCAGGTGGAAAACTGCATCAGCCTGTTTGAAGACGGGGCGACAATCCCGTTCATAAGCCGTTACAGAAAAGAAAGGACAGGAGGACTTGATGAAGTCAGCATTGCCGAGATAAGGCATTGGCATGATGTATTCACGGAGATGGACAAACGCAAGGAGACTGTCTGCACGTCAATACGCGAAGCCGGAAAACTCACTCCGGAGTTGGAAAAGCAGATAGCTTCATGTGTCAATGCCAGAGAACTGGAGGATATATACCAGCCTTACAAGCCCAAAAGAAGGACAAGGGCGACAGTCGCAAGGGAGGCCGGTCTGGAACCGCTGGCTGACAAGATGTATTCTGTATCAATATCCGATCCCGAGAGGGAGGCTTCTGTTTATGTCAATGACAAGGTAAAGGATACAGAGGCGGCTCTGGCAGGAGCACGTGACATAATTGCCGAACGGCTGAGTGACAGTATACCTGTAAAGGACACGCTCAGAAGCATATTCCGGACAAGACGCATAGCATGCAAGGCAACCAAAAAGGCCGATGCTCCGGAAGCCAGGAAATACCAGGCTTATTTCGATTGTTCGGAACCTTTGGCAAAAGTCCCCTCTCATCGGCTTCTGGCCATGTTGAGGGCCGAGCAGGAAGGTTACATTTCGATAAGGATAGATGCAGATCCCGAAAAATGCGGAAACAAGATGTACTATGACTTCTGCCGGGAACACAGATATCCGTCGGGAAAACTTTCAGGACAGATAAGGATGGCGATTGACGATGCATACAAACGTCTTCTGGAACCGTCTGTAACCAACGACATAATCAATGAAGCCAAGGAAAAAGCCGATATAGAGGCCGTAAGGGTCTTTGGCGAGAATCTCCGTCAGCTCCTTCTTGCACCGCCCGTAGGACAGAAAAGGGTATTGGCAATAGACCCTGGATTCCGGACCGGATGCAAAGTTGTCTGCCTCGATGAACAGGGAAACCTGCTTCATCATGAGGCCATATTCCCTCACCCTCCTGCAAACGAGAAGATAAAGGCTATAACGGCTGTATCCTCGATGATAGAGAAATACGCAATAGACGTCATCGCCATCGGCAGCGGAACAGCAGCAAGGGAAACTGAGGAATTCATAAAAAGGGTTCCCAAAACCAGGGAAGTAAAGGTATACACGGTAAGCGAGGACGGGGCATCCATCTATTCGGCTTCGGAAGTGGCAAGAGAGGAATTCCCGTCGCAGGACGTTACGGTGCGTGGTGCCGTTTCAATAGGAAGAAGGCTGATGGACCCTCTGGCGGAACTCGTAAAGATAGATCCTAAATCTTTGGGAATAGGTCAGTATCAGCACGATGTGGACCAGATGCTGTTGAAGGAAAAACTGGACAATACCGTCGAAAGTTGCGTGAACAGTGTCGGTGTCAATCTCAATACGGCCAGCAAGCATCTTTTGAGTTATGTGTCCGGTATCGGCCCCGCATTGGCAGAGAATATTGTGGAACACAGGAAAGAAAACGGGCCTTACCGAAAACGTCAGGACCTGAAGAAAGTCAGAAGACTGGGTGACAAGGCATTTGAACAGTGTGCGGGTTTTCTGAGGATTCCGGATTCTGAAAATCCTCTGGACAATTCGGCAGTGCATCCTGAAAGTTACCATATAGTTGAACGTATGGCGGGAGATTTGGGCGTGACTGTCGACAATCTTGTCGGAAATGCATCGCTGTGTTCATCGATAGACCCTTCGAAATATGTAGAAGAAGGTTTCGGACTGCCAACGGTCAATGACATAATAAAAGAACTCCTCAAACCCGGACGCGATCCGAGAGAAACCGCACAGGAATTCGAATTCTTTTCGGGAATCCATACGATAGAAGATATCGTTCCCGGAATGGAATTGCCGGGAATAGTAAAGAACGTAACGGCATTCGGCGCATTCGTGGATATAGGCATCAAACAGAACGGCCTCATCCACATCTCTCAGATGAAAAAGACTCCGAAACTCCACCAGCCGGTGAAAGTGCTTGTCCTGTCCGTCGACCGTGAGCGGGAAAGAATCGGTCTCAGACTCCTGAAATGCTGATCTTCTTCACTGTATGTTGTGAAAGGATGACTCCTACGGTAGAAAGGGCTATTCCTATCCACTGTCTTGAGTTCAGTACTTCCTGTCCCAGCAGCCATGCTATCAGTGCGGCCGCAACCGGTATGAGAGCCGAGAATATGCTTGACTTTGCAACTCCGAGACTCTTTATCGTACTGACCCATAGAGAGAAGGCCAGACTTGAGCACAAGACTGCAAGGCATATTATAGGATACCAGACCTCGGCACTGAAATAAGTTTTCATATCAAAGTCATCAAGACCCTTGAATATGAAAAGAGGAAGCAGGTATACGGATCCTATGAGAAACTGGTACATCACAATTACCTGACTGGAATAATTCCCGGACAGGCTTTTTGTAAGCGATGCATGCCCGACTTCGCTTATTACAGCAATCAGAAGGGATATTATACCAATCAGGAAATGGCTTCCAAGTTCCCCTTTGCTCATTGCTACCAGAACAATACCTACCAGTGAAAGTATGATTCCTCCTATATTCACAGCACTAACCTTTTCCTTGAAGAAAATCAGTCCTGCAGCTACCGAAAATATGGGGATGGTAGCTATTATCATCGCACTGATGGTAGGGGAGCCGGTCTCTTTCACTCCATAAGTCTCGCAAATGAAGTATATGAAAGGCTCGCAGAAGGCGAGAAGAAGAAACTTTGGCAGATCCTTTCTGTGTATGCCCTTGATTTTACCGCTTGCCGCGTTTAGCAGGAAAAGGACGAAGCCTGCAATGAATATCCTTATGAATACGAAATAGGAAATCGGAATGTTCAATTCTATCAGCCTGTTTGTCCATATGTATGACATCCCCCACAGGATTATCGCAAAAGTCGATACAATATATATAAGAACACTCGAATTCCGGTGAACAGTTTTTCTTAACATACAATTGCAAAATATTATAGTTGTCGTTACATAGATCTTTGTTGCCGCCGTTTATGGCAGAATTAATGATTAACGGGTTTGCATTTCAAGCTGTTTCCCCATAGGGGAGTCAGGGAACAGCAATTCGCCTCCGTCAACCACGGCAGTCCCGTTAAGAAAGACTTTCTCTATCTTTCCTCTCAGCCTGCATCCGGTGTATGGGGACCAACCGCATTTATACTTCAGCGAATTTCCGTCAACGGTAAATTCCATTTCAGGATCGATTACAACAAGGTCCGCAAAATAACCTTTTTTAATAAAACCTCTGTCTACAATGCCGAGTATTGTAGCCGGATTTTCAGAAATTACCTTTGCAATTCTGCTGAATTCCATGCCCTCTTCCGCCGCTATGGTAAACAATACCGGAAGTTCATGCTGTATTGACGGCATTCCCGACGGAGCCAGCATGTAGCTGCGGTCCTTTTCTTCAGCGAGATGAGGTGCATGGTCCGAACCGATAGTATCAATGAGCCCTTCTTTCAAGGCTTTTCTGAGAATTGCCCTGTCTTCTTCCGTCTTTATCGACGGATTGCACTTGCATCTGCTCCCGAGTCTGTCATAATCCTTATCGCAGAACCACAGGTAATTTACTGATGTTTCCGATGTTATTTGCGGATTATGGATTTTCGCGGCCCTTACCATCTCAGCTTCCTCCATGGTCGATATATGCAGGACATGCAGTCTTGTCCCGTTCCTTATCGCAAGTTCCGTGGCTTTGATTGTGGATTTGATGCAAGCGCTCCTGCTGCGTATATTTTCGTGTTCCCTGAACGGGATACAGTCTCCGAACTCCTCTTCGGCCTTTTTCATGTTGGCCCGTATTATGTTTTCATCTTCGCAATGGACAAGAACGGCTTTCCCTTTCAAACTGAAAATTTTCTCAAGAGATGCACTGTCGTCCACTAACATGTTCCCGGTCGACGAACCCATGAAAACCTTAATTCCGCCGAAGTCTTTACCGCTAACCGTTCCTTCCGTCCCTTCTACCATCTTCTGCAGTTCTTCGGCATTTTCATTGGTTGCCCCTATATGGAAACCGTAATTGCAATGAGAACTGTTTTCGGCAAGACCGAGTTTTTCCGACAGCCTTGCAGCTGATATCGTGGGTGGATTGGTATTCGGCATATCGAAAAATGAGGTAATCCCTCCGGCCAGAGCTGCTGCCGACTCGGACCTGATGTCGGCTTTATGAGTCATGCCTGGCTCCCTGAAATGTACATGCGCGTCAATTCCGCCTGCCATAACTACATGCCCTTCAAGATTCATCAGGACATAATCAGGATTGGCCTCTGAAAACCTGTTCGGGAAAAGCCATGACTGGATAGTCTCATCACCGTAAACGATATTGTCATCACCGTCGCACAACCAGATATCACGGATTCTCTCACCTTCAGTCAGGATAATGCCGCGGTTCTCATACTCTCCCGTCACGATCAGACAATTGTACAGTAGATATCCTTTCATTGATTCTTCGGTTTAATTTTCCTTAATTTCATTTTGAGCACACCCCAGAAAGCTTCTCCGAATATACCGCTGCTCATTTTTGACGTACCTTCCTTTCTGTCTACAAAAATGATAGGCACTTCCTTTATCCTGAACCCGAGCTTACAGGTAGTATATTTCATCTCTATCTGGAATCCGTAGCCCTTCATTCTGATATTGTCAAGATTTATGGTCTCAAGTACCTTCCTTTTATAGCACTTGAATCCCGCCGTAGTGTCATAGACATTCATACCCAGCACTTTCCTTACATATACGGAAGCGTAGTATGACATGATGACACGTCCGATTGGCCAGTTTATTACACTGATACCGTCACAGTATCTCGAACCTATTGCCAGATCGGCGCCGCCTTCCATACAGGCATTGTAAAGTTTCGGAAGATCATCCGGATTATGGGAAAAATCGGCATCCATCTCGAAAATATAGTCATATTTCCTGTCGATAGCCCATTTGAATCCTGTTATGTAGGCAGTTCCGAGACCGAACTTTCCGGAACGTTCAATCATGAAAAGCCTTTCCGGAAATTCATCCTGAAGGCGTTTCACGATATCGGCAGTACCGTCAGGCGAACCGTCTTCTATTACTATTATATGATATTCCCCATCAAGCGAGAACACCGCACGGATAATCTTTTCGATGTTCTCCTTTTCATTATATGTGGGGATAATTACTATTTTACTGTTCATTTCCAGATATCTCCTTCAACATTTCCTCGACAGCTGCTTCAAGCTGTTTGTCTTCGCCCCTCAATACTGATGCAGGGTCATTGTAGACCTCAATGTCAGGTTCCACCTGCATATTCTCAAGGTATCTGCCTTCCTTGATTCCGACGGAACCTACCTGCGGTATACCGAATACCAGCGACGGATCGATTTGTGTCTCCCACCATACCGCCGTCATGGTACCCGGAACAGGGGCACCGACAAGTTTTCCTATACCAAGAGTCTTGTATACATACGGGAAGCCGGATGCATCCGAATAATTGTCTTCGCCGATGAGTACGCATGACGGTTTGTTCCACTTGTTGTACGGCTCCGTGCCGATATACTGTCCCCTTGGTTCAAATCTGATATACGGTTTGCCTGCAAGGAGTGTGGCTAGATCATCATGAAGCCATCCGCCTCCGTTGTGCCTTGTGTCTACTATCACGGCATCGCAACTTCTGTATTTGCCGAGAAGCTGTGAATAGACCTCGCGGAAGCTTTCCGAATCCATACCTGCTACATGCACATAACCGACACGTCCTCCTGAAAGTTTCTCCACAAGCCGTTCATTGTTCTTCACCCATCTTCTGTACAACTGAGCATAGTCGGAATATGCCGGTTCGATATACATCTCGACCGGTTTCCTGCCGTTCTTGCTGACAGCAATGAGAATCTTCTTTCCGGCTTTCTTCGCAAGCAGACTGTACCATTCCTGTCCCGCCTTTATTTCAGTACCGTCAATTGCTGTTATTATGTCACCGGCCTTGATTTCCGGATCTGCGATATTGAGCACACCTCCCTTGAGCACCTCCTGAATCTTCAGACCGTCACCTTCATAGTCATCATCATACAGAACACCGAGACTTCCCATTGTGATTCCGGACCTTACCGAATATCGGGCACCGGTATGAGAACCGTTCAACTCTCCTAACATTTCAGAAAGAAGCTCCTGGAAATCGAAATTGTTGTCAATATAAGGAAGGAACCTGCGGTAGTTTTCCCTGTACCCTTCCCAGTCTATTCCGTGGATGTCCGGATCATAGAACTTTTCCGCAACCTGTTTCCAGACATGGTTGAAAATGTATTCCCTTTCTTTTTCAGGGCGGTATTCGAAATCTCCGTTGACAGGAATATTCTTGCTGTTTCCTGAAGCGACATCGTATCTGCTGATACCTCTGTTGCCGACCATATAGAAATATTTTCCTTCAGCATCCGGATATATTGACCCGTATGTGTTGCTGGAAACAACCTTGACCGACTTGCTCTCTATATCCAGAACATAAAGATCATAGCCGCTGTTTCCCCTTGCAATATAATATAGTTTTTTGCCGTCATTGCTCAGGTAATTGTCGCCCATCATGCCGGAGAACCTCGTGAGCCTTACGGTGCGGTCCTTCCTGTTCTCAAGATCCAGTACAATTTTTTCCACCTCGTCCTTGACTTTGGTTGAGTCGCTCTTATCATCTTCCTTATCATCATCCTTTTTCCTGGATTTCGATTCCTCTCCGAGCATCTTCTCAATACCTTCATCTACTTCATCACGGAGGAATTTCATATACTCCTTGCCGTCGAAGAACATAACATAGACATCCATTTCAGCACCCCAGCTTCCATGACTTCTGTAGCCTGCCCTGTCCGACATCCATGTCATCGCCTTTCCTTTCATTGCCCAGCGGAAACCCGTATCCGTATAACCGCTCTCCGTAATATTCGTTATTTCGCCGCTTTCGATATCTATAAGAGCCACATCTTCATTGTTCCAGCCTCCGTCTCCCTGATAATTGCAGAGAATGTACCTGCTGTCCGGACTCCATTCAAAACTCTGGTCACCGTCCGTATATGAATAGTTTACGTTTTTGAGCAGGGATTTTTCCTTTCCGTTCTTGATGTTCTTTATAACGATTTCGGTCCTGTCTCTCAGGAAACCGAGCCATTTGCCGTCAGGAGAAACCTGAGGCTGGAAACATGTCTCCCCGGCGGAAGTCACCAGTTCTTCCTTCATCTTTATCGACAGTGTGAAATACTTGTCATTCTTCTCCGTAAGACTTGTTGCATATATTCCCCAATGTCCGTCGCGCTCGGCAGAATAGTAAAGCGTTCTTCCATCCTTTGAAAAGCTTACATTCCTTTCCTGTTCCGGCGTATTCGTGATACGTCTGGTCAGAGAATAGTCTACGGATGCTACATAAACGTCGCCCCTTATTACGACAGCCACTTCCTTGCCGTTTGGAGATACCGCCAGTGACGTGACTCCGGATGAAACGGATGTATAGCTTGTCTTTTTCTCGTTCTGGTCCTTCACCAGAGTTATCCCGACCTTTTCAGGTTTTTGGCCTTCCCTCAAAGTGTAAAGGTCTCCATTATAAGAATAAGCCAGTATACCATTGTCCGAAACAGAAAGGTATCTTACAGGATGGTCCTTTTCGTATGTAAGCTGTACACTCTTGTCGGGATTGTCGATGAATCCCTTATATATATTGAAGGAACCGTTCTTTTCACTCAGATAATAATATGAGTTGTTGTCGGAACAGAAAACCGGATTCCTGTCTTCCCCGTTGAAACTTGACAGCTTCGTGAAAACACCGTCCCCGTTTATTGAAAAACGGCTCCTGTCCTCGTCTGCAGACGGTACATAAAGCCATATGTCCCTTGTCACTGATGACGTATGATGTTTTCTGAAATTGTCTTCATAGCCCTTTATGTCTTCATATATGACAGCACCGTCATCGTTGACACTCAAGTCCGCTATGGGCAGCGAAGTCACTCTGTGGGGCCTTCCCCCGTCCTGCCCGATAACATAAATCTGTGCAGTCCCGGGAAATCCGCTGTATTCCGCATCCGGCATTATGTTGGCAAAATAGACGATGTCCCCGTTGTCCAGTATACATATGGGAGTCTCGCTTCCCGGATGATTGGTTATTCTCTTCGGAACCCCGCCCTCTGCAGATGTGATGAAGATGTCTTTACCACCTTCCCTGTATGAACTGAATACGATACTTTTGCTGTCGGGAGTCCACAACGGGTCCGTGTCATAACTTGGATTCGACGTAATCTGGACCGCACGTCCCCCGTCAGAATCAACAACGAAGATATCCCCCTGATAACAGAACGCTATCCTGCTCCCGTCCGGAGATATGCAATTCTTCCTTAACCATGAAGGATTATCCTCCTGTGCGCAGACATTCGCAGCAAACAGCACTGCGGCTGCAGCTGCCAAAAACAATTTCCTTTTCATTTGAATATTCTGATTTTTTCTGTTTTTTTTCAATCCTTTTCCGGCCATATTATCGTGCATTCCATTCCGCCCTCCATATGGCTTATCGGTTTATCTTAACTTTTCCAACTGTCTTATCCATTAATCTTGTCATTTCATCCTGTCTGACCAGTAAAGCTTATCCACTTTTCTTGTCCGGCTGCCTTACTGATTCGCATTGTCCTTATTTTGTTCACTTCCGTTAAAGCGGGCCTCCTCGGACTTGACATTAGACAAGACTTTCGTCAGTCATATCTTACAAAAATAAGCAAAAAGATTCGGTTTTATGCCCCGTTTCCGGAAAAACTGACAGCGAATATCTATTCGTTCCTTTATTCTGCCGGGAAAATATGTTAAAGGAATTCCTCCATCACGAAATCCATGTATTTTTTTTGTTTTTATATTGTGGGTGGTCGTTTTTGGCAAAAGATTGATAATCATCATTATATCAGAAACAACGAAAAAATGGAGAAAAAATATTGAAAAAAAGTCAGGAAAAGTTTGGAAGTAAAGAAAAAAGGTGTACCTTTGCAATCCCATTTGAGAAACACACCACTCAACGAGAGCGGAGAGGTCTCAAATGGAGCGACAAGTTCATTGAAAAGACTGGA
>CASGDV010000141.1 GCA_949300335.1 uncultured Bacteroidales bacterium
ACTCGATTTCGGATTTTTCGGAAGAATCCGTGGAAGCGTTGATGTCTACAAACGACTGACAAAAGACATGCTTCTTGACAAGAAGGTGCCTCAGACATCCGGTTTCTCCTCAAATTTCATGAATACAGGTTCTTTGAGCAATGCAGGTATAGAGTTCCAGATTGACGGAGACATAATCTCGAATTCAAATTTCCTTTGGAACGTAGGCTTCAACATCGCGCACAACAAGTCCAAAATCCTGGATTTGGGAGGCGAGGATGTCATAGAAAGAACTGGAGTGCTGCATCATAAAGTCGGTATGCCTCTCTACTCATTCTATCTGGCTGATTATTATGGAGTCAACCCGTCAAACGGTGAAGCCCTCTGGGTAACGGAAGACGGCAAGATTTCAAACCAGTACAGCAAGGCCCGCAAATATTACGCAGGTTCTCCGGAGCCTAAATTCACAGGTGGTTTCAATACTACATTCACCTGGAAGAACCTCTCTCTCAGTGCATTTTTTGAATTCAAGGCAGGCGGAATGATATTCAATACAGACGAACTTCATTATCTGAATTCAGACGGTGCCGAGATGACTATGAACCAGATTGCAAGAGCACGCTGGTACTGGACTAAACCGGGTCAGACAGGCGTCAACCCTAAACCTGTAGCAGGAAATTCAAGCAACTCGGCAGATTTCTATATCGACCGTTGGCTTGAAGACGGCAGTTATACCAGAATAAAGGATGTGACACTTTCATACAGCCTGCCGCAGTCGGTTTTGACTAAAATACACCTTAAAGGGCTCAGGTTCTATGTGAGCGGTCTGAATCTGTTCTGTTTCAGTGACGTAAACGCATTCGACCCTGAAGCCGGAATATCCGGAACAGTAACTGCAATTTATCCTTATACGAAATCCGTAGTCGGAGGAATAGAGGTAACTTTCTAAAGAAAAGCGAACATGAAAAGATTTTATATACTTACACTTATCATATCATTGGGGATGGCTACCGGCTGCCAGGATTTCCTGACTGAGGATCCGGTAATGTCACAGAGCGACGTGCTTACCTTGTCGACATATGAGGGTCTGAACAAAGTTACCGCCGCGACCTATGCAAACCTTGCCGGAAGTTCCTGGTACGGAACCGACTTCATTATAATCAACGAAATGAAGACATCGAACGGCAAGAAATATATCGGTTCAAGTTTTGATACGGGACGTCTGAATGACTGGTACAATATCAATTATTCCGAAACCATGACATCTTCACTCTGGGGTTCTGCATATTTTGCCATTTATATGGCCAACAACGTAATAGCGAATCTCGAAGGGAAAGGTGCCGAACAGGATCTGAACAATCTCAAGGCTGAATGTCTGTTTCTTCGTGCTCTGTCGCATTTCGATCTGGTTAGGACATATGCCCAGCCATACTCATATACGGCAGACGCATCACATGACGGAGTTCCTGTAATAACCACAGTACAGACGGCAGAAGACAAACCGGCAAGGGAACCGGTGTCAAAAGTCTATGGACAGATTGTGACTGACCTGCTTGAAGCTGAAGAAATTATAGATCCAGGATATGTCAGAAGCGGAATAAAGGATATAAGGGCTTCTGTTTCAATCTATGCAATACAGGCATTGCTCAGCCGTGTATACCTTTACATGGGCAAATGGCAGGAAGCAGCCGACTATGCGACAAAGGTGATTGACAGCAAGGAATTCACAATGTGGACGCAGGATGACATGAAAGATGCGAAATGCTTCTGTGAAGATGTCCGCAAGGCCGGTTCTGGAGAAGTGATTTTCGAAGTATATCACGGCAGCGGAGAGTACGGTGGAACAAACGAAGGCATCTGCTCATTGACAAGCTCGGAAAAATACGGAGATGCCGGAGCATGCAAGGACCTCATGGACCTTTATTCAGAGAATGATGTCCGCTCCACTCTGTTCCACAGTGCAGCAAGCACGACAAATTCCGAAACAGTCTACTGGACGGCAAAATACCTTGGGAAAGGCATTGCAAAGCCTGATTATAGCAACATTATCGTACTTCGTCTTTCCGAAATGTATCTGAACCGCGCCGAAGCAGTCATAAACGGAGCAAAGGGATATAATGCGCTCGACGACCTCAAGGTAATTGCTGACAACAGGGGCGCCGAAGCACAGGCGGCAACACTTGCGGGCGTATATCTTGAGAGACAGAAGGAGCTTGCCTGGGAAGCGCATCTGTGGTTCGACCTCGGAAGGACAAAAAGGAATATGACCAGAAACGACTTTGTCGGTGCTGAAGGGACAGGCAAGGAAGTCAAGGCGGGAAGCCACTTGTGGGCAATGCCGATTCCAGAAAGGGAACACAATGTAAATGGTAATCTTACACATAATCCGGGATATTAAAATAAGGAATGAGAAATATGAAAAAGTTACTGAAATATATATTGCCCGGTATCCTGTCCGGCATGGCAATGGTATCATGCAACCTGAACTCGATGCCGGAATTCGATGATGCCGATTCATTCGCAGCATTTTCCAAGGTTTCATATCAGGTGAATGAAAATGCAGGGAAACTCACCATCCCCGTGACAATAGCATCAGTGGAACCCAAAAACACCATCGTTACCTATGAAGTTGTAGACGGTACTGCGAAACTTGGTGATGACTTCACGCTTGCAGATGAATCTGCGACTCTTGCTTTCGACGGGAAAACCCGCACTATGGATATCGTGATAAATATCAGCGACAAATATGTAGGGGAATATACCAGCAGCAAGACATTCACGGTAAAACTTGTCAGCGGAGGTTCGGTGAATATAGGTGCAGAGGATTCATGCACAATAACGATTTCCGACCTTGATCATCCTCTTAACGACATACTCGGCTCCTACACTGCCAGCGGCACAGACAACTGGGAAGGTAATGTATCATGGGATGTGGAACTCATTGCGGATCCTGACGGAAATACCGAAATGGTATGGATTTACGGAATAAGCATGAGCTTCCCTGGAGAGACATACAAGATGTACGGAAACGTATCCGGAGAAAAGGGTGCGCGCAAAATCACCGTACCTCTCGGCCAGTCATTCACCTTTCAGGGAAATGAACTGTCACTGTGGGATTTTGACGGAAAACACCTCAACAACACGGGTAATCTCGAATTTACCGCTACGGCAACCGGCTTTACAACGGCCATCGGATTCGGTATAGGAATGGAAACTGAAGACAATATGATCTCTTTGTATGACCTGTATCTGCCTGGAACCGTATCCTGGGTAAAGAAATAGATGTCAAAATTGAATCATGAATAAATTTCTTTGATAGTATGAAAAAAACAATATTATATCTGACAATCGCGATAATTGCTGCAGGCTGTGAAACCATGTACGGCCCGAAGCAGGTTTCGACACCTGTCGTTAATTCGGAAGGTATCGTGATTTCGGTTTCCGATGTGAAGGACAGTTCGTTCGTCATCACATTGTCACCGAAAGGAGAAGCATCCTATTATTCATATCTGGTAGACGAGGATGACGCTCCGGTAAAACTCGACTCTTCATTACTGTATTCGGTAAGCTATGAAAGCGTAGCCCAGGGGACAATTAAATGGACTGCATCGCAGCCTGATTCAAAGATAACCCTTGACGGTCTTGAGCCGAACACAACCTATCAGATTTATGCCGTAGCAGGAAGCGTCACCGGAATTCCGAGCAGCATATCTGTCGCATCAGTCAAGACTTCTGACAAGGTTGCGCCATATGTTATCGCCAGCCAGTATGCCGATAATGCAGTCTCAGTACAGTTCTGTGAAGCAGTATCAAGAGTACAGGAAAAAGGACTTACCGCAAAGTACTACTCCAGCCTTTCCAATGACTTTTCATCACCTGCCGGAACAATAGTGATAGATGAAGAACAGATTTCAATAGAAAACGATATCGTTACAATTGCAGTGGATGGTCTTCCGGGAAAGGCAATGTATACAATTGATCTTCCGGAAGGTGCATTCAAGGATGCCTCCGGCAATGACAGCAAACCTGTGACAAGCCAACTGATTTATGCGGAAGAACAGATTATTCCTATCGGAATATATGGCCAGAATGCTGAAAAGACATTCTCCCTGAAGGCAATTGAAGGTACGGCATTCTCGGATCCTTACACAACATTTGCTACTTATCCGGCAGATCAGGATGTCATTTTGGAAAACGGAAGTTCGCAGGTTAAGGCAACAGCCGTATATCAGCTCAGCGGGAGAACGGTTTCCAATGACATGATTATGGGTACCCACTATCTCGTTTACAATGGAAACATGATGTTTGCCCTTCCTGAAGTTCCAGACTTCGGAGCAAAGGTAACCGTAACATTCCCGAAAGGAGCTTTTTATGATGTATACGGCAATTCAAGCGAAGAATTCGTATTCTCACAGGTTCTTTCCTACGGCTATACGGCTGACGACATCATAGGAAGATATGCATCAAGATTTACAGACCAGGACGGACAGGTATCTGTTCTTGAATTGATGATCGAAGAAAGCGACAATCAGACAAAAGGCAATGTAAAGATTACGAGTCTTGCAGGATTCTATCAACTGTCAATCTACGCGAATTTCAATTTCGATACGGGAGTGCTATCAATCCCGTCGCCTGCAATATTGGGAATTCACACGATGCAAGGAATCGGGGACCTGCTCATCACTCTTGAGGCGTACGATGCAGAGTCTGATGTTATGACCCTCAAGATGACTGAGTCTGGATACTTATGCGAACCTTCAGACGATTTCCTGTTATGCGCATACCTTCCTGATACATTTGAATATTTAGGTTATCTTGCAGCATATGTGGATATGGAATGCCAGAAAATCGAGGATGGTTCCGGGAGTGTACCCGGACAGGCTTCCACAAATATAGGAAACAGAACAATATTACCCGGAAGGCCGGATATGAAAAGATAGTCAGACTCCGGTATAAAGGAAGGGGCTGTGCCGAAATCGATATTTTCGGCATGGCCCCTTCCCTTAAAGTATTCAATAATCGACAACATCTTCTCCACGAAAGCGCAATATTTATGAAAGTTAAACAGATTCCAATAAAATTAATCCTGGCAATATCTTCCATCATTATGTGCGGCAATATTTCAGCACAGGATTTCGAGCCGACTACTACATGGCCTTACCTGCTAAAGGAATTTGAGTCCGGCACAATATATGACAATTCCGGTTCCGCAACAGAGAAGCCTGTCAACATCCATCTGGCAGAGGGCCGTCTGCATTTTCTCGAAGGAGAGCAGATAAAGGAAGCTTTCACCGGAGATATTTCAACCGTGAAGATAGGAAACTCCGTCTTCATAAATGCCGGAGGACGGATGATGAAAGTACTGGCATCATCGGAAAACGGAGCTGTAGCTGAAGACACGGCAATAGACATCCA
>CASGDV010000142.1 GCA_949300335.1 uncultured Bacteroidales bacterium
TGCATTCATAGTGAACAAGATCAAGGTAATAGACAAGGAAAGCCATGGCCGTTTCGGTTTGTCCGGTAAGGAGAAGGAAATGGATGTGGGTTTGAAGGAAGAATACCGGGAGTCCTGGTTCGGCCGGATTTCGGCGGAGGGTCGTTTCGATTACAGCGGCTACAGCGGTTTCAGTGTCGGTTACAACCGTCCCGATTATCTACAGAATCTAAAGCTGTCAAAAGAGATCAAGTCATTCACGATAAGTCTGACGGGCTACGATATTTTAGGAAGTTCGAAGTCCTTCACCCACAGTGCTTCCGCAGAATATGTCGAGGATACGTACCGCAACAATCTGGGCCGCTGCATCCTTATCGGCCTGTCATACGATTTCGGCAAATGGAATTTCCAGAAACGGACGAGGATGGACTTTATGGCAAAGCAAAGCAATCTTTAGCAAAAAAAGAGGCAACCCCAAAGTCACAGACTTTAAGGTCGCTCTCTTTTTTTGCTCAGTCATTTGGCGAACTCTTCCTATGATTCTTTGCACAGGTATCTTTACAGTGTCCTCTTGATTTCAACAATGGTATAGGCTTCTACAACATCGCCTACCTTGATATCGTTGTATCCGGAAATATTCAGACCGCAATCCATTCCGGCAGAAACTTCCTTGACATCATCCTTGAATCTCTTGAGAGAACCCAGCTCCCCGCTGTATACGACAATGCCGTCTCTGATGACACGGACTTTGGCTGATCTTGTCAGCTTGCCTTCCTTGACGATACAACCGGCAATAGTGCCGACTTTGGATATCTTGAATGTTTCCGCAACTTCAGCAGTGGCTGTGACTTCCTCTTTCTCTTCCGGTTCAAGCATACCTTCAATACCGTTGGTTACTTCATTGATTGCATCATAGATAACGGAATAAAGCCTTATTTCGATTTCTTCTTTTTCCGCAAGTTTTCTTGCGTTTGCAGATGGCCTTACCTGGAATCCTATGATTATTGCATCCGATGCAGCGGCAAGAAGTACGTCTGATTCGGAAATACCTCCGACAGCCTTGTGGATTACGTTGACCCTGACTTCTTCGGTAGAAAGCTTTATCAGTGAATCCGAAAGAGCTTCTATAGAACCGTCGACATCGCCCTTTACAATGATATTGAGCTCCTTGAAGTTTCCAATTGCAATGCGGCGTCCTATTTCTTCAAGGGTCATGTGCTTCTGGGTCTTGATACCCTGGATTCTTATCAGCTGTTCTCTCTTGTTGGCAATTTCCTTCGCTTCCTTTTCATCCGCCATTACGTTGAAGGTTTCTCCTGCTGTAGGAGCGCCGTTCAGTCCAAGCACTGAAACAGGTGTGGACGGTCCTGCTTCTTCGACTTTCTGCCCTCTTTCATTGAACATTGCCTTCACGCGGCCGGTATAGCTTCCGCTCAACATTATGTCTCCGACTCTGAGAGTACCGTTCTGAACGAGTACGGTTGCCAGATAACCCCTTCCTTTGTCAAGTGAAGATTCGATTACTGCTCCGACTGCACGCCTGTCAGGATTAGCCTTGAGCTCAAGCATTTCCGCTTCAAGCAGAACCTTGTCGAGAAGTTTCTCTACGTTGATTCCCTTTTTGGCTGATATTTCCTGACACTGGTATTTTCCGCCCCAGTCTTCGACAAGGATGTTCATGTTGGCAAGCTGTTCCTTTATCTTTTCGGGATTTGCTCCCGGTTTGTCTATCTTGTTTATCGCGAATATCATGGGAACCCCGGCCGCCTGTGCATGATTTATCGCCTCTACTGTCTGCGGCATTATAGCGTCGTCCGCAGCAATGATTATGATTGCAAGGTCAGTCATTTTTGCACCTCTGGCCCTCATTGCGGTAAATGCCTCGTGTCCAGGCGTGTCGAGGAAGGTTATTCTGTTCCCGTCAGGCAGAACCACGTTGTAGGCGCCTATATGCTGTGTAATTCCTCCTGCCTCTCCTGCAATTACGTTCGCTTTTCTGATATAATCCAGAAGTGATGTTTTGCCATGGTCGACATGACCCATGACCGTGATCACCGGAGGACGCGGAACGAGCTTTCCTTCATCTTCTTCATTCTCCTGTTCTATGGCTTCCGTCAGTTCGGCGGTGACGAATTCGATTTCATATCCGAATTCCTCGGCGACAAGAACCAGAGCTTCGGCATCCAGCCTTTGGTTTATGGATACCATAAGACCAAGGTTCATGCAGGCTGCTATGACTTTTGTCACAGGGGTGTTGTCCATCAGTGTCGCAAGATCGTTCACAGTCACGAATTCTGTAACTTTGAGAACTTTCTTTTCCATTTCCTGCTGTTCCATCTCCTCCTGCATCTTCTGGGATGCCAGTTCTCTCTTTTCCCTCCTGTGCTTTGCTCCGAAGTTGTTCTTTGACTTGCCTTCGTTCATCTTCGCATAGGTTTCCTTGATCTGCTTCTGGATTTCCTTCTGCATTTCTTCGGCTTCAGCTTCGGTCATGGCCGGTTTGAAACGGTCATTTCCACGTTTCTTGCCGTTCTTTCCGCTGTTGTCATGGCGGAAATCCTTTTTGTTGTCACCATGACTGTTTTTCTTGTTTCTGTCCTTGTCTTTTTTTGCTCTGGAGTCATCACTGTCGTTTCCCACTTTGGTAACATCCACTTTCTGGATTCCTCCTTTTGCGATTCTTTCCCTTTTCTTGTTCTTTTTCTTCTTGTCAAACTGGGACAGGTCAATCTTGTCCACTATGACAGGACCTTGCAGTTTTTCCACTTCAAGTTTTATTTCTCTCGGTTCCTGCGCCTGTTCCACTGTCTTTGTCTCATTTTGGGAAGGACCGTCGGGAATGTTCGAGGTCTTCATTGTTTTTTCATTTGATTGTACTTCTTCAGTTTCAGGTTGTTCCGGTTTTCCCGACTGAGATTCAGGGGTATTCTCAGGCTTTTGAATCTCAGTCCTGGCATGCGGTTTTTTTTCGAAAACGGACAAATCGATCTTGTCTACGATTTTTAATCCTCCCGTCTGAATTTGCTTTTCTGTTTCCTTCCGTTCTTCAGCTTGTTTTTCAGGAACTGCAGTTTCTGAAACATTCTCTTTTCCCGTATCCGATACGGATCCGGCATAGACTTCCCTGGAATTGTCAGGAATATCCTGCATCTTTTCTTCTGCAGAATTCCGTATGTCGTTTTCCCCGGTCTGGATGTCTGAAGATACATCGCCGGATATGGTAGTCTTCTTTATAATTATCTCCTTGTTGTCGAATTCATCTTCTTCAGGAATTTCCTTTTTCTTGGCGTTTTTCTCAATAATGTCCTTGAGTTTGATCACCACTTTTTCGGAATCCTGTTTCAGTTTTTGCTCTTCACCGAATTTCGCCTCGATGGCAGGGAGAAATGAATCCGAAATCTTTGCATTGGGATTCATCTCCACACCCGCGCCCTTTTCATTGAGAAAGTCCACCAAAGTGCTAAGTCCGATGTTGAATTGCTTTGTAAGTTTACTCAATCTTATTTCTGCCATATATACCCCCTTATTTGTTTGTCTTAATCTTCAAATTCGGCCCGCAGGATATTCATTACCTCTTCCACGGTCTCGTCTTCAAGGTCAGCCCTTTTGGCTATGTCTTCAGGAGCAAGAGCAAGTACGCTCTTTGCTGTGTCGCATCCTATTGCCTGCAGCCTGTCTATGACCCACTGATCTATTTCATTGCTGAATTCGCTGAGAAGAACATCTTCCTCTCCTTCTTCTTCGTCTTTAGGAAGTTCTCTCCATACCTCTATTTCCTTTCCTACCAGCATGCTCGCCAGCCTGATGTTGCATCCTCCCTTGCCGATTCCCTTCTTCACTTCTTCAGGTTGCATGAATACCTTAATCTTGTCGTCATCATCGCTTGTAACGATGGATGATATCTTGGCTGGATTCATTGCCCTCTGTATGAGAAGCTGGGTGTTGGTCGTCCATTGGAGCACGTCAATATTCTCATTCCGCAATTCACGGACAATGCCTATAATCCTGGCTCCCTTTACTCCGATGCACGCTCCGATAGGATCTATCCTTTCATCATACGATTCCACGGCAACCTTTGCTCTTTCTCCCGGAATGCGGACCACTTTCTTGATGGTAATCAGCCCGTCGTATATTTCAGGAACTTCCTGCTCGAACAGTTTTTCAAGAAATTCGTTTGATGTTCTGGACAATACGATGTACGGAGTTGTATTGTTTTTCATCTCCACGCTCTTGATAATGGCCCTTACGGTATCGTTCTTTTTGAAATGTTCTCCCGGAATCTGTTCTGACTTCGGAAGTCTCAGCTCATTCCCGTCCTCGTCGAGAATCAGCACTTCCTTTGACCATGTCTGATAGATTTCTCCTGTGAAGATTTCGCCGATTCTTGCCGAATATTTATTGTAGAGATTGGCTTTCTCGATATCCATAATCCTTCCCTGAAGGTTCTGACGCAGGTTCAGTATACCTCTCCTTCCGAAACTTTTCATCTCTACCTTGGTTGCATAGGTCTCTCCGACTTCATATTCATCGTTATCCTTGTTGACTTCGGCCAATGCAATCTGAGTGTTCGGGTCCTCCACTTCTTCAACGACTTCACGGTTCCAGTAAATTTCACAGTCACCTTTGTCGATGTTGATGATTATGTCGAAGTTGTCTGCCGAACCGTATGTCTTCGCCAGCTGCGTCCTGAAAACATCTTCAAGAACACCCATCATCGTAGCCCTGTCAATGTTTTTCAGATTCTTGAATTCCGAAAATGCATCCTTAAGTTCTGTCTTTTCCATTTTATTATGTTGATTTTGTTATTTTCAGCTTATTCGAAAACTATATGGTACTTTACCGAATTTACATTTGCAAGATCCAAAGTTTCCGTATGTTCTACCATTACCTTTTTCTTTTTTCCGTCAACGCTTTCCTTTGCGGAATATTTTACTGTGATGCTGCCGGCATCTGCACCGGTAAGCAGTGCCGTTATTTTTTTCCCGCCCTTAATCGCAATCTCCACATCTTTGCCTATTGCTTTCCGGTATTGCTCCGGCACCTTGAAAGGCTGGTCCAGTCCGGCGGATGTGACAGTCAGGGAATAATCCTCCTTTTCCCTGTCGAACCTGCTTTCAAAAAAGCGACTCAGTTCAATGCAGTCATCGAGAGTAACCGTCCCTTCCTCCGATTCAATCGTGATTTCGATATCATTGTCCTTGCTGACCGATACATCGACCAGAAAACATTTTCTTTCTTCTATCGGGCCGCGCATGATTTCTGCTATTTCAGCTGTATTCATATCGACTGTCTTTTAAAATAAAAGGGTTGCCCACTTCATGGACAGCCCCCGAATCTTTCACACGCGGCAAAGATAGGCAAAATTTTTAAAAAATGAAAATTGTAGCATGTGCATCTTCTGCAATTTGCTAAATTGACTTAAAAATGTTTTATTTGCGGAATCAATTCAAGTCGAACTTAATTAGGTAATTCCGATGGAGTTTAAAGCTAAAGACATCGCGGAAATATTGAACGGCAGGGTGGAAGGAAATCCGGATGTGAAAATTTCTTCTTTTGCCAGAATTGAAAGCGGACGTCCTGGAACAATCTGCTTTTTTGCAAATCCGAAATATGAACATTATGTATATGAATGCAAGGCTGACATAATCATCGTGAACGAGTCATTCGTTCCACAGAGACCTGTGAGCGCGACAATGATCAGAGTTGAAAATGCTTATGCATCGGTTGCGGCGCTGCTTGATTATGTTACTTCCATGAAACGTTCGTACAAACGTTATCGCGGATTCCGTTCCAAATGCGCTTGGTCGTCGAAAATAGGAAAGAAAGTCTATGTCGGTGATTTTACATTTGTCGGGAAAAAGGCTGTCATCGGCGATTATACCAAACTTTATGAACAGGTTTATGTCGGTGACGGATGCCGTATCGGCAAACATTGCATAATATATCCGGGAGTGAAGATATATCCGGGTATGGAAATAGGGGATAATGTCATCATACATGCAAATGCCGTCATCGGAGCAGACGGTTTCGGCTTTGCTCCTATGGAAGATGGCACATATAAGAAAATCGAGCATACTGGAAACGTCATTCTCGAGGATGATGTGGAAATAGGTGCGAATACTACGATAGACAAATCGCAAATGGGGTCGACTATAATCCGCCGCGGTACGAAGATTGACAATTTGTGCCAGATAGCCCATAATGTGGAAATAGGGGAGAATACTGTCATGGCTGCGCAGACCGGGATAGCCGGATCTACAAAACTGGGCCGCCATTGCATGCTCGGGGGCCAGGTCGGGATAGCCGGACATCTCAATATAGCCGACAATACTTCATTCGGCGCCCAGACGGGAGTCATCAGCAATATCAAGGAACCCGGAAAGTCGTTCCTCGGCACTCCGGCACTTCCTTACCGCCTGTTCCTCAAGTCATATGCAAAATTCAAGAAGGCGGGAGAAGAATAATGCCGAAGCACCCAGGTACTTCGATTATTTTATGGCTTGAAAAGATTTTTTTATATCTTTGCGGGCTAAACCAAAATAATGAAGATGCAATCGAAACAGAATACATTAAGGAAAAGCTTCACGTTTGAGGGAAAAGGACTGCATACCGGCAAAGTCGCTAAAATGGCCCTGAGGCCGGCTCCTGTCGATTACGGAGTCAGGTTCAGAAGGACCGATATAGGTGACGATGCGTTTGTAGATGCACTTGCCGAATATGTCACAAGTACTGCGAGAAGCACTACCATATCGTCCGGAGATGTTTCTGTAATGACAATCGAGCATCTTCTTTCCGCATTGACGGGAATGGGAATCGATAATGTGCTTGTCGATATAGACAATGTTGAGGTTCCGATTCTTGACGGAAGTGCAAAACCCTATGTGGATGCCATATGGAGGGATGGCATACTTGAACAGGATGCTCCGAGGAAATATGTGGAACTGGATCACGAAATAGAAATAAGGAATGAAGAGAAGGGTTCGTATGTCAGAATCACCCCTTCGGATGAACCGTCATATGATATAGAAATCGATTTCAATTCCAAGGTGATCGGCGTGCAGACTGCACATTGGGATCCGTCGGCCGTATATGCCGAAGAAATAGGAATCTGCAGGACTTTCGTTTTCTTTCATGAAATAGAGTATCTGTTCAAGAACAATCTTATCAAGGGGGGCGACGTAGACAATGCGATTGTAATTGTCGAATATCCCGTTTCCCGTGAACAGCTTGAACATATGTCCAAACTGTTCAACGTACCTGCATTGGAACGATGTGAAAACGGTTATCTGAATAATCTCCAGCTTCGTTTTACAAACGAATGTGCCAGACATAAATTGCTTGATCTGATAGGCGACCTTAGGCTTGCCGGAGGTTTCCTCAAAGCCAAGGTTACTGCTGCCAAGGCCGGTCATACGATAAACACGACAATAGCCAGACAAATCAGAGAGAGTATTAAAAATATTTGATTATGAATAAGATACATCCACTTGCGTCCGTACATCCTAATGCAAGGTTAGGTGAGGGCGTGGAAGTCGGGCCGTATGCCTACATAGACGAATTCGTGGAAATAGGCGACGGTTCCAGGATTTTGCCGCACGCTACTGTTTTCAATTATGTGAAGATGGGTAGGAACTGTACCGTCTTTCCGGGAGCTGTTATCGGTGCCATCCCCCAGGACCTGAAATTTGAAGGGGAAGTCACTTATGTTGAAATAGGGGACAATGTCACCATAAGGGAATGTGCCACTATAAACAGAGGTACGAAGGCCAGCGGCAAAGGTGTAACAAGAATCGGCAGCAACACTCTTCTCATGTCCTATACCCATGTTGCGCATGATTGTTCCGTCGGTAACCATTGCATACTTGTAAGTTATGTCGGTATAGCCGGTGAAACAGATGTTGCGGACTGGGCCATCCTCGGAGGCGGCACTTTAAGCCACCAGTTCTCCAAAATAGGAAAACACGCAATGGTTGGAGGCGGTTCCAAGGTGAACAAGGATGTTCCTCCTTATATCCTGTGCGGAAGGGATCCTCTTACCTATGCCGGAATCAACATCGTAGGGTTGAGAAGACGCGGCTTCACTTCGGATCAGATCAGGAATATCAAGGACATGTATGATATAATCTATTATGCCGGAATGAACGTGAGTGACGCCTGTGCGAAGATTGAGTCCGGTTTCCCGCAGTCCGAAGAGAGGGATACCATATTGGAGTTCGTAAGAAATTCCAAGAGAGGTATCGTGAAAGGTATGAGTGCCGGAGCAAAGGGAGAAATAGAATAGTGACGGCAGTTCTGAGTTCGGCATATTTGCCGCCAGTGGAATATTTCGCCGTTATGGCTGAAGGAATCATCCTGTCTGAAGAGGGGGTGATTCCTTCGGTCGTATATCTGGAGGCATGTGAGAATTACCAGAAACAGTCATACCGCAACAGATGCTCGATCTGTACTGCTGGAGGACGGGAGGCCCTGTCTTATCCGGTATTGCATGATGGAAACGGCAAGATAGGTATCAGAGACGTAAGAATTGATTACTCGGTTCCATGGATAATCCGGCACGAGCGGGCGATAGTATCCGCATACCGTTCATCGGCATATTTCGAATATTATATGGATGACTTTTTCTCTATTCTCGATTCCAAGCCGGAAACTCTTTTTGAACTCAATATGTCATTGTTGAGATTCCTGATTGAAAAAACTGGTCTTTCCGTCGATCTCAGACTTACGGAAAACTGGCATTCTTCATCGGAATATGAATTGTCGGGTATTTCTGATTTAAGGAATACAATCCATCCTAAACGCAATAATCACATATTGGAAGACCTTGGTCTTGAAAAAAACTATTATCAGGTATTCGGAGGAAAATACGGCTTCATGCCTAACATGTCGGTAATCGATCTGCTGTTCAATGAAGGTCCCGATTCCATTATGTTTCTCAAGAAAATCCCGAAGACAGGTCGCCTATGACTTTCATGCATGTGAGGAGGGCATTCAGGATTGTTTCATTGACAGTAACAGTAACTCCTCTGCATAAACCGAGGCAGTTGGAGACCTGTGCTGCGATTGTGCTGCACATGGCCAGTGTCGTCAGCGGAATGGCAATGAGGTTGGTCATGATGAAAAATACCGGGAAGGTGCCGAATCTCAGCCATACGACAGGAAAAGTCGTTATCTGGCACGATATGGAGAGAGCCGATGCATTCCAAATCTTTTTCATGACATCATTTTTCCCACCGGAGCCGAACCATCGCGCCATTCCCGGATATATGTAAGTGATTCCGGCGACTGCCAGATAGGAAAGCTGAAAACTGAGCGATTCTATCATGTGCGGTGCAAGAGTCAGCTGGATCATCAGTGCTGCATGGAAAATCTCATCCGGGGCAGCTTTTCTTCCGGTTATCCTGCAGGTTTCATTGAGAAGTATGAACAGGAATGCGCGTATCAGCGATGGAGACGCCCCGGTGACAGCCGTATAAATTCCCGAGAAAAGAACTGTGCATATTGCTTTTGCAAGTATTGCCGTTCTCGAGTTTCCGAATATCCTAAGGATTTTTGCCAGTATTGCATAAATGACTCCGAGGTGCATGCCTGAAAGAGCGAGAAGGTGTGAACCTCCGCTTTTCCTGAAATTGTCCAGCGTTTCCCGTGACAATCCGCTTTTGTCTCCGTACAGCAGGGCTTTTGCCAGTGATGCCGTCTCTTTTCCGGAGTAAGGAAGTCTGTCGACCGACTCCTTCAGCATTTCCCCGGGAGAACTTATCAGGCGGGATTCAAGTATCTTTCTGCCTGTATCATGGATGCCTGTATATGACAGCATGTGGCATTCGATGCCGCAAAGGAACAACAGAAGAAAGATTCCGTTTCTTTTCAGAGATTTTTCTTTTCCGGCATTACGTTTTCCACGGCTTCGGAACATGCCGTAAAGCAATGCCATAATGAGTGCAAATGATATTCCGGCAAATGTAAACATGACACCGGAAACGGACGCCGATACATTTTTCGCCACCGCGGAAAATGCAATTCCAGATGTAAATGGTACGGCATACGACACAATCCCCTTCTCCTCGACCATTTCTTTCAAATTTTTGCTAAAATAGTTAATTATTTCGTATCTTTGCCAATTATTTGGAAAAAACCTTTCAGATTATAAGAGATATGATAATCCTTGTTTTGAATTGCGGTAGTTCGTCACTCAAGTACCAACTGCTTGATATGAAGGGTGATGACGTATACGACCTTTTGGCGAAAGGCCTTGTCGAAAGAATAGGTATGGATAACGGTTGCATAAAGCACCAGGCCATAGGTAAGGAAAAATATGTCAGGGAAATGCCGATTGCCGACCATACTGTCGGTATAAAGGCAGTGCTGGATGCCCTGCTTGACGGAGAATACGGAGTGCTTACGACTCTTGAGGATATTGAGGCAGTAGGACACAGAGTGGTTCATGGCGGCGAGGAATTTTTCTGCAGCAAGCTGATAGATGAAGATGTTGTCGCCCAGATTGAAAAATGTTCAGAAATCGCACCTCTGCACAACCCGGCCAACCTGTTGGGTATAAAGGCCGTATCCGAAGCATTGCCTTCTGTGCCTCAGGTGGCGGTTTTTGATACTGCATTTCATCAGACAATGCCGGCATACGCATATATGTATGCACTTCCTTACGAGTATTATGACAAGTACAGGATACGCAGATACGGTTTTCATGGTACGAGCCATAAATATGTTTCATCAAAAGGAGCCAGATTTGTCGGACTGGAACTTGAAAACAGCAAGATTATTACATGCCATCTGGGAAACGGCAGCTCGATAGCAGCCGTGGCTAACGGCAAATCCATAGATACTTCCATGGGATTCACTCCTCTTGAGGGTGTTATCATGGGAACAAGATGCGGTAACATCGACCCTGAGGTCGTGGCTTTCATTCAGGAGAAGGAACATCTTGCTCCCGAGGAGGTTACGAAGGTGCTTAACAAGAAGAGCGGTTTTCTTGGACTCTCATGCGTGTCATCGGATGCAAGGGATCTCAATGATGCGGCCAATGCAGGAGATCCCAAGGCGAAACTTGCCCTGAAAAAGCTGGTTTACGATGTCACGAAATATATCGGGGCATATGCAGCGGTGATGAACGGAGTCGATCTGATTGTGTTCACTGGAGGAATAGGGGAGAACAATAGCAGATTGCGCCGCAGGGTTTGCGAGAATCTTACGTATCTCGGCCTTTCTTTTGATTATGAGGCCAATGTGGTTACCGGTAAGGATGCTCTTATTTCCCTGCCTGATTCCAAGGTGAAGGTAGCTGTCGTGACGACGAATGAAGAATTGGTGATTGCACAGGATACGATGCATATCGTAATGAATGAGGATGAATGAATTAACTGATTAAAATAAAAGGATATGTTTACAAAATTTTCAGATATTTTTGCGGAATTGGCCGGTAGGGGCTCGAAAAAGAGAATGATAGCTGCGTGGGCGGTAGACGGTCATACCATTGCAGCGGCGAGTCAGGCCGTAGATCTCGGTATTGTGGATGCTACACTTGTAGGCGATGAGGCTCTCATCCGGGAGCAGTGCGACAAGGAAGGAATAGATATCACGAAATTTACCGTGATCCACAATCCTTCGGAACTTCCTGCCGTTACCCAGGCCGTGACAATGGTCAATCAGGGAATGGGCGACATACTCATGAAGGGACTCTGCAGTACGGACAAGTTCATGAGAGCCATACTTAATAAGGAAACCGGTCTCCTTCCTCCGAAGGCAGTACTCAGCCATGTTGCGGTACTGGAGAACCCTAACTATCACAAACTTCTGTTCCTGAGCGATATGGCTGTAATACCTGCTCCGGACCTCAAGCAGAAGCAGGCTATACTTGTATATCTGGTAAACACTGCTCATGCAATGGGAATCGAAATGCCAAAGGTAGCGTGCCTCGCTGCAACCGAGCAGATGCTGCCTGCAATGCCTGCATGTGTGGAGGCTGCGATTCTGGCGAAGATGGTGGACCGCGGACAGATTAAGGGATGTATTGCCGACGGTCCTCTGGCCCTTGATGTAGCGGTTGACATGGAGTCTGTTGAAATCAAGCATGTGGTAAGTCCCGTTGCCGGTGATGCCGACTGTCTCCTGTTTCCTAACATAGAATCCGCAAACGTGTTCTACAAGACTAATTCAAAGCTTGCAGCCAATGTTAAACAGGCGGGCATGGTCGTCGGAGCCAAAGTACCTTGCGTGTTGTCAAGCCGTGCCGACAGTATTGATACGAAGCTCAATTCCATTGCAATAGCTGCCATGTCGGCAAAATAGGGGCAATTTATGACAGGAAGGGTATTGGCTATCAATACAGGTTCGACCTCTACCAAAATAGGATTTTTTGATTCCGGAATAAAACTCTTTGAACAGAATATTGTTCACGGAGCATCCGTAATTGCAAGATATGGATCTGTGATGGAACAGGATCGCATGAGACGCGATGCCATCACAGATTTTTTATCGGAAAAAGGGATAGAACTGGAGTCTATAGATATCATTATGGCTCGTGGAGGACTGATCACTCCTGTACGGACTGGAGTATATGAAGTGAATCAGGAGATGAAGGATGCTTTGGTTGCAGGTAGAGACGGAGTTCATGCATGCAATCTGAGTGCTTTGATTGCGGATGAAATTGCCGTTAAGGTCAATGAAGCAAGGGCGGAGAAGAAGATAGTGAGAACTTGTCATGCATATATAGCAGATCCTCCCATGGCGGATGAAATGATTCCCGAGGCAAAGATGGGAGGCTTGCCGGAATATCCGAGACGTACCTTGTTCCATGCTCTGAATTCTCGTGCAATGGTCAGGAAATATGCTGCTTCGGTAGGAAAGACAAACCGGGATGTCACAGTTATAGTTGCGCATCTCGGGGGAGGAACATCAGTTTCGCTGCATGAAAAAGGACTTGTAATAGATACTAATGACGCTCTGGGAGGAGACGGCCCGATGAGTCCGGAAAGAGCCGGTACGGTTCCCGCCTTTCCGTTGATAGACAGGTGTTTCAGCGGGAAATATTCGATTGAACAGATAAAGAAACGTCTGGTCGGACGAGGAGGCGCCGTAGCCTACTTCGGGACAAATGACTTTCGTGAAATAGTGCATATGGCTGAAAACGGTGACGAAAAGGCCGCTGTTTTCATAGATGCCTACTGTCTGTCAGTGTCGAAGTACATAGCCGGTCTGTCTGTTGATGTATTTGGCAAAGTCGACTGTATCATTCTGACAGGAGGAATTGCTTACAGCAGGAGTGTCGTGTCCATAATATCAAAGAGAGTAGCCCATATCGCCGATGTTGTCGTATATCCTGGAGAGAACGAACTCGAGTCTCTTGCGGAAAACGGGTACGGAGTCCTGTCCGGGAAGTTTTCTGTTAAAGTCTATGACCCGAACAAATTGGTGTGAGGCAAAAGATTACCGTATTTTTCCCTGCATTCATGAAAAAGCGCATCGGTCACTTTTGTCTGGCCGGGGCCTTTCCATGTACTGGTATTGGTAATCATTATCCAGCATTCGTTGTCCGGGAAATATTTTGCCAGTGCGCTTGTCCCTGACAATGTGCCTGTTCTGGTCCATCCTTTCTCCGGGTCCGTGTCGTTCCAGCCGAGCGAAAACGTTTCCTTGTCGAAATATTCTGTCATCATGGATATGCTTTCCGGACTGAGAATGTCAGGAACCTCAGGCTTGCCGTCTATTGAGGAGATGAACCTTGCGAGTTCTATCGTGGAACCGCACCATGCCCCGGCTCCGCTGAGATTTCTGATATCGTTTCCTCCATAGCATCTTTCCACGGTATTTCCGCTGCCGTTGTATTCCTGAATGAATTTCCCGTCGCCTTCGTGAGTGTAGTACCTTACTTCGCCGGGAAATCTGTCCTCATAATAGTTGTAGCAGATGTGCATGTCGTAGCATCCTGCCGGTTTCAGTATGTTTTCCTGAATGAAAGCCTCATATTCCTGTCCGCTGACTTTTTCTATAATCCTGGACAGAAGCATATATCCGAAATTGGAGTATTTTTCCCATTCGCCGGGCATGAATCTCAGCGGCCGTTTCAGAACAAGCCTTATGTAGTCGTCATTCGTGGGCGGGGAATCCAGATTCATCTGATGCATGACATCCAGCGCGGAGAACATGGGATCCCGATAGAATCCACCCTGATGGCGTAAAAGATGTTCAACGGTGATTTTATAGTAATTCTTGTCCCTGATAGTTCCGCTGTACAGGGAATCCGTCAGTATGCCGCGGGGACCGAATACCGTATCCTTTATATTCAACAGTCCTTCTTCCTGAAGATGCATAATGCCGGCGGCGGTTATGAGTTTGGAAACGGATGCCATCCTGAGAATATTATTCGGCTGCATTTCAACTCCCATTTCCTTGTCAGCCCACCCGTATCCTTTTGCATATACAAGCGAATCATTCCTTACAACAGCCAGCGAAGCTCCCCTGATATCCCATTTTTCCAGATATTTGTCAATGAGACGGTCCATCCCGGCCAGTTCGGGAATATCGGACAGGCTGTTGTCCGTATGTTCGTTGAGTCTGAAAATTACTTCGGCGCTTTCCTCCTTTATCTCGTCACCTGCCTTCTTCCGTCCTGTCGTTGCATATGTAATTGCCGCTATGATGCATAGAAAAGCCAATATTACCAAACCCTTTTTCATCATGTATAAATATATCCGCTTGTTTCAAATTCATTTAGTTATCAGCCCGGATCTGACGGCAAAGTCTATTATGAAATCCGCAGTACCTTCTATCCCCAATATCGAGGAATCTATGCACAGGTCGTAATTTGACGCCACGCCCCAATTCCCGAAAGTGAAATAATTATAATAAGCCTCCCTGTTCTTGTCTTTCTTTACAATCATGCTTTCCGCTTTCTCTTCGGATATTTCCAGTCTGTCCGCCACTCTCTTTATCCTGTCTTTCATCGGCGCCGTTATGAATACGTCCAAAGTACAGTCGTAATCGCGGAGAATATAATCCGAACATCTTCCGACTATAATGGCTGATCCTGCTTCCGCTATATTCCTTATCGTGGAACTCTGCATTTTGAACAGTCCGTTGTCGCTCAGATAAGATTCCGAATTGTTGGAATACGGAGCCGGCATTGTGAAGAATGAGAGCAGATTCCTTTTTTCGTCCCTGTCCCTGAAAAAGTCCTGGCTGAATCCGCTTTCCTGTGCGGCCTTGGATATCAGCGTATTGTCATATACTTTGATGTCCAGTTTCTTGCCTATTTCAACAGCGACGCATTTTCCGCCGCTCCCGAACTGTCTTCCGATATTTATTATTAGTTTATCCATTGGAAATTGATTATAGTTTGCTGCCGAGTATGGACGGGTCATCACCGTCATTGAGCTTGTTCAGTTTTCTTACGAGTCTGCCTAACAGTACCATCGTCATCAGAAATGCCAGAAAATCGGAAATTGGAAAACTCATCCATATCCCTATTGCCTCGAAAGCCAGAGGAAGCAGATAAAGCAGAGGTATCAGAAACAGTATCTGACGTGAAACCGAAAGCAGTATGGATTTGTTCACCATGCCCAGACATTGGAACAGGTTCGTCGCTATCATCTGGAAACCAACGACAGGAAATGCCAGATTCATCACTCTCAGACCTTTTGATGCCTTTTCAAGAAGTTCCGGATCAGTGGTGAAAATGGAAGCGGCGATGGAAGGGAAAAATACCGACAATATGAAACATGCTGTAGTCACGATGGTCGCAAGCATGGTTGTCTTGATGAAAACTTCCTTGACCCTTGAATATTTTCTGGCTCCGTAGTTGTAACCGGCAATAGGCTGCATCCCCTGGTTGAGTCCCATACATATCATGACGAACATGAAAGTCACCCTGTTGTTTATACCGTAGGAACCTATTCCAAGGTCTCCGCTGTATTTCCTGAGCTGCTGGTTTATGAACAATGTCACGAGACATGCGGCAGCGTTCATGAGGAACGGTCCGAAACCTATCTCCAGCGAATCCCTTGCAATTCTGAGATCGAGACGTATTATACCTTTTTCAAAATGAAGGGCTTTCTTATGGTCTGCGAAATGGAACATCACTATCACTGTCGCTACAGCCTGTGATATGACTGTAGCCCAGGCAGCACCGCTTATCCCCATGTCGAACCAGAATATCATTATCGGATCCAGTATCGTGTTGAATATGACGGTGAACAAAGTCAGTCCCATAGCTTTCTTCGGATTCCCGGACGCTCTCATAGCTCCGTTCAGACCGAAATAAAGATGGGTGAATATGTTTCCGTAGAGGATAATCTTCATGTATTCCTTCGCATACGGAAGTGTGTTTTCACTGGCTCCGAAGAAGTACAGTATCGGGTCTATGAATATCAGGGCGACAATTGTAAATGCCACTCCTATTATACAGTTGAGTGATACGATATTTCCGAGAACCTTGTTGGCGACATCATAGTTGCGTTGTCCCAGCAGTACGGAAATCATGGTAGAAGCGCCCACGCCAACCAGGGTGCCGAAGGCAGAGGAAAGGTTCATAAGAGGAAACGTTACGGCAAGACCCGATATTGCCATAGGACCGACACCGTGGCCGATGAATATGCTGTCGACCATATTGTAGAGAGACGATGCGGTCATCGCAATTATGGCGGGCAAAGCATATGCTTTTAGCAGTTTCCCTATTTTCTCCGTGCCCAGCTCCGAAGGTATTGAAGCTTGTGCGGACATCATTCAGCCTCCTCCGTAATTTCTATTTCAAACATCAGAGGTGAAAATGCAGGAATCATGTTGTTGCTGGACGAGCTTCCGTAACCATAGCCGGAATAGAATACCCCGACAGCCTTTTCCTTGTTCCTCATTTTCCATAGAGTGAGCGAAAATCCGGAAATTACTCCGGAACCGCTTGAACCCATGGTTATCTGGTCATGACTTTCTGCCCATGTCACTTCCACAGGTTCGTAGGATTTCGAACTGTCCCAGATGTTATAGACCTTGGCCGTATCTGCAATAGTGGTGTCGAAAACCTGTCCGTTCAGGAGACGGCCCGTGTAATTGATATAGATTGTAGTGTCGGATGCGAACGAATTCGTATCGACAGGTTCCTTAAGCTGTTTGTAATAGAAACCGTAACTGGTGGAGTCTATTCCGCCGAGATACTTGTCCGAAAATCTTTCGAGCGAATCGATCTGCCATCTGATTATATCGTCGGTCATGTCGGAAACATGTACCTTGTAGATAGCATCCGACTCGCTTGTCGCATTGTCGAGGTAATCGGACGGATTCTCATATCTTGAATATGTCCGGAGCCAGCTGGGAATAACGGCGGTCCTGGTACCGCCTATCTTCATTCCGGATATCATGTCCTCTACACCCGCATGTATTCCGTAAGTGCTATTTGTCCATACGTTGGGACCGTAGTAATATGACTTGTTGTATGTTCCCAGCTGCTTCGCCATTTCAATATCGGATGTGGATGTCACGTTGCCGTCAAGATCCTTGACAGTGTAGGTGACGAACACATAGTTGGCATTGCCGGCAGGCTCTCCGTCGCCTTCAATGTCCTCGATTATGTAAATACCGTTGCCGCTCGGCTGCAATCCTGGATAATTTACGGCCATCCATGCATCAAAATACCTTTTGGCCGCTTCATTGGCCGGGGCTTCTTTTTCTACTGCACATCCTTGCGGCAGGAGTGCCGCTGCCGAAATCGCGGCTGATAATAGGAATTCCCTTTTCATCATTAATATCGAATTATCTTACAAACAATAGTTCGTTAAAAATTAGCCAAGCCTAAGCGGCTTTGGCGGTAAATAAAATGAGTTCTTTGAAAAGTTTGTCAATTAATTGCGTGTTTGGTTCAATCCCAGACACGCAAATAAATCGTTCAAGCATGTAAGCATTGT
>CASGDV010000143.1 GCA_949300335.1 uncultured Bacteroidales bacterium
ATTGGCTCCTGTCGGGTCCGAAAATGAAAAAATCGGCCCCGAAACGGAGCCGAAGATATAAAAAGATGAGTTCGATCGGAAAAACCACAGGGACAGTCTGCCGGTTTACTCATGTTGAAGGAATTAAACGACAGTCCCTAACTAAATTGTGATTTTAGAGATTTGCAGCAGTTTGGGCAGCCTGGAGCAGCGCACCGTCTTTTTGGACTGAATCCTTCTCCACCAGTTCTTTCAGACTTTTTACTGAACCGTCGGGCATGATCAGTTTGAATTCCACGACACGGACAATGCCGTCCTGATCGGCCAGATCCGACTTCGGCAATTCATCCGACAAAACGGACAACATTATGCCGTCGGCTTCGAATTCATGATCGAAAATTATTCTGTTATGGTTCTTTTTCCCGAGATTCACTCCCTGAGTCCTGAGTTCTCCGGCAAGCGACATCTTGCCGTCCAGTCTTGTATAAATCCTGTAATTTTCCTGTACCGGCATTATGTCTCGGTCGTCACCAATTATCTCGACTCCGCAGATTTTCAACTTTTCAGGAAGGATATACCCGAGCCAAGTATCTTGAGGCGCATTTTTCGAACCTCCTCCATACTGCATGCACTGCCATTGGGAACCTATCTCTTTGTTATTGTCGAATGCCATAGGTGCGTTCCACGCATCATTGATTGAAGTCTGTGCAACAGCTCTCGGGCAAACGATGAAACTCATTTTTTTGAACAGGAGATTCCCGGATGTCCTGTCATAGGCCGCAACCTTGACAAGAGCATCATTCTCCAGTACAAAAGGCCCCGTATATTTCTGTGACCCGCAACCGGCTTCACTGTTGTCAGTCGTATAGTACAGATCGCAATTTTTTACTTGAGTGGATATTTCTACCATGACAGAAGCCGTTGCATCGGAAAAATCCGTGAAACTGTATGGCACAGGCTTTATTTCAACAGGAATGTAATTCATCCTTATCTTTACCTTGTTTGAATATTCTCCCTTGTTCCCGGATTTGTCAACTGCGCATACGCAATACCAGTAATCCTTGTTAACTTCGGCAGTCATGTCGCTGTACATCTGACATTCGAGTTCGCTGTATTTGAAACTGCCTTTATAGTTCAACGTCATCTCATCAGGTTTCAGTTCTTCAAGCAGTGTGCCTGACGACGGAACAAAATCATCGGATTCTCCTCTGTGGATTTCATATCTGTCTATGTCAGGTTCTATGTTAGTATAAAAGAAAAGATTCACATAGTTTTCCGGGGCAAGTGGAGAAACATGAACGGCATGCAATCCCAGTACTTTTGACGGTGCTTCATCCATTTCCGTTTTTGACAGAGTCTTGCATGGAATCGCATCTGATGCTGTTCCAGGCATGTTGAAACGGTCCACAGGGACTATCCTGTAGTAATATGTCCTTTCGGCTTCCAGGCAGGAACTGTTCCAACCGGCAAAATTAAGGCATGGCTTGTCGTCGTAGTATGACTCACCTGCATATCCTATATAATTGAATGGAATAGCCGGACATTCTGGATCTTCACTTCTGTATACCGCGAAATGGCTCAATCCGTCATTTTCCGAATTCCATTCCAGATGAACATGTGAGTCGGAAACCGCTTTGGCCTTAAATCCGGAAACACTCCTGTCATTGTCTTTACCTTCGATACGGACGGTAGATATTCCGTGACTCCTTATACCGAAGGATATTTCATTTCCCGAAGATTCTATCCTGCCTTCATTCACTTCCAGTAAGTCTGTCGAAAACGCATCTCTGATATTTTTCAGAAAATTGAATCTGACTTTTACTTCGCTTTCCTGTCCGGACAACTCAAAGAAACGTGCGATATATCCGCTGCCGTTCGGCTCGGCCGGCTTGAATGACGTACAGATCACATTGTCGCAATTTACTGATATGAATGAATGCTCTGATGGTAGATAACCTTTCCTGTTAGGTTTTGCAAACGATGCGATCAGCGGGTGAGAAGTCTCCCACGCGAACTTGTAGGCTTTTCCTTCCTTCCAGTTGCCGGAATGGCTGCGCAGAGAAAAATCAAAACGTTTCGGTCCGGGCTGGTCAACACATATGTTGGTGCAGAAGAAATTGTTCATCAGGTAAAGGAACATGCTGCTGTTTTCCGGTTTTACAACAGGTTCCATTGGTTTTCTTGCCCCGCTGTTCCAGAATCCGGGTCTCGGATGTCCATATTCGACCAGGGCGGCATCAATGGTGGAAAGCGTGACTCCCATATCTTCATTGGAAGCATCTGCAAAATGCTGGATTGCATAGTATGCAGCTTCTGCTGATTCCAGCTGAAGATTCGGATTTCCAGGCTGCGTTACTGCACCTGCCAGTTCATGGTGATGTACGAAATCAGGAACCTTCACCGGAATGGCACAGAACATGGCTTCAAGAAAACGCCGGTTCCAGCATCGTGGATGTACGATAGCCCAGGTCGTCGCCCATGATGCAGAATACGAAAAGGTTGGCATAATTGTCGAGCACCCAGCGCCACAATTCTTCATAAAGGTCTCCTATCCTCAAGAAGAGGTCTCTGAAAAGTTCCGGATCGAGATATTCCATCATGCAAAGCAACTCATATCCGACCAGATCCTCCGCAGACTCGAATATGCCGTATCCGCAGCCGCCGTAGGCCTTCATCCCGGCAGGCATCATTTTCCGCAGCGAGTCGAGGTGGGGCTTGTAGGCCTCCTTGAAAATACGAGGGATGTCATCCCACGGATAGGCATTGAAATCCTCTCTTGTCTGGATTGGACCGGGACGGCCGTCAAGAATCGCGCCATGATCCGGATATATCTCGCATATCAGGGCGGCATAATTTATTGCATCATAACCGTTGTTTTTCCAGAAATCGCATACAATACGGTAGTGTTCATCAAGATCTTTTCCTCTTTTCCCCTTCGAGTTTACCTCCTGTCCAAGAAATTTTGAAATGAACGGTTCATCTATGCTGTGTTCGTATATAGGCAGATAATCAGGTTTCTGATTATACAGAACTTTTAGAATGTTGTTGTAGTCCGGTTGAAATTCCTGTTCTTTCATATTTGCAGTGATTAGTCAATTTCTCGTATCGAATTCATTGAAATCATCAAAAAAGAGAGGAAGGTCTGTTTCAACTTTTCTCTGTTTTGAAATTTGGTGAGGTTTTTTATCTCACTTCCGGAGAATGATTTTTGTTGTCTGCTGACAATAAGGTAATGAAATTTTTCATGTCAGCTCATGATTAGATATCGTATTCTCTTGCAGCCTCTACCATTGCAATGACGTTGTCTATCCTTGTGTTGGCCGACATGCTGCATCCGGAACTCAGGATGAAACCCGTTTCGGGCCTGATCTGACTGAACAGTGCGTTGCATTCCGCCTTGATTTCTTCAGGACTGGAAAAACATAGTGATGATGTATTTATGTTTCCGAAAAGGCTTGTCCTGCCGTAAGTCTTCTTCCTCAGTGATACAATGTCCGTGCAGTGGTCTATTTCGAAGAACGCTGCACCTGTTTCAGGCCATGAGTCGTGGATCTCGTCCGTTTTGCCGCAGATATGGATGGAATAAGGTATTCCTATCTCATCCTGAATGATTCTTACGGCTTCTTTCTGATACGGAAGTGCATACCGGCGGTACATCTCCGGGCTGATCAGACCCGGTCCGCAATAAGCGTCGCCGCATGTGGTCGCATGTGCCCCGCTTTCTTTTACAAGTTTTGCAAACCGGATATGTATTCTGTTGCAGAATTCCAGAAGTTTCCTGATTGCTTCGGGATTTTCCTCCATTGCCAGATCCATCATGAATTCCTGGCTTCCCCTCAGAAGCGATGCAAGGGAGAATGCTCCCTGGTCTGCCCGGCATATAACGAAAAGTTCGCCTTTGCTTTTCTCCAGAATAAATTTTGTCGCATCCAGCCATGCCCTGATTCTCCCGTTTTTCGTCAGGTCCGTTTCCTTCAGCCTGTCCACCTCATCCAGGCTTTCCAGGATTGGTGCCGTCACTGCAGGGGGATCTTCATCCCTGTAATTAACTTCACATCCCAGGGCTTCAGCGAGGATTGATGCATCCGGTCCTATCATGATACCGTCATAACCCATCTTTTCCTGGGCATCAAGCAGGGCGCTTCCTAATTTTCTTCCGTCATAAAGGCATTCTTTCATTCCATATCCGGACATGAATATCGACATATCCGAATTCTGCGGGATTACGGGTATTCTGTCCGGTTTCTCCCATTTCAAAGCCTTAAGGCATCTTGTATATCCGTTCATGTCGTTTGATTCTTTATATGATTAGAGGTTAAGAGGAAACTGGTCCTTCTTAACCTCTTTGAATGACAGGTTATTTCCATGTTCTGAAGAAAGGATGTGCTTCGGTATTCAGGACACATTTGTGAAGATTGAAGTCTTTCTCCGGCGCGAAAAACAGGTAACAGTACATCATAGTTTCAGCGAAGAAGAAACTCTCCAGCGTGTCCCATTTTTCCATCGTCCTGACATCGGCTATCTGGCAATAACCATTCTCAATTTGGCAGTATTTTTCAATGGATTCGAACATTGTTTTGCCCTGTTCGTAATACTTTTTGTCACCGCTGTATATCCAGTTATAATAAGCTGCTTCTATTGCTTCAGGTCTGGCCATATAGCACGGATTGCCGACAGTCATAGTGGCATAATTGAGGTTTTCCGGTTCAATACCGAACAAAGTCCACATCTTGTATATGGATTCCTGGAGTTTCTGTGCCGTTTCAAGGTCATTGTCAAGACAAAGTACGGCTCCATAAAAACAGTCAAGCGCACAGAATGAGGTATTGATTCTTTCACCTGTTCTCATATCTGCCTGTCCGTACCAGAATCCCGTGTTCCTTTCATCGGCAAGATACTTGTCTATTGCAACCTTGAACACATCCCACATTTCCTTGAGTTCAGGGTCACCGAACAGAAGCCACCCTTTGAGAAGATATTCATAATAAGCGTCAATTCCTCCGCTTATATGCGCTGTATAATCAAGCCACTGCCCGTTCCTGACATCAATTGCCCCGCTTATGAGGTTTGTTTTCGGATCCCTGTTCTTGAACACTGCCACGACTCCTTTCTTGCATTTCTCGTAATATTCAGGGTTGCCGGTAAGCTTGCTGAGCATTCCGTATTCAAGAAGCATCGAACCTATTTCACATGGATTGGTTATTTCTCCGGATACTGCGCCTGTCCTCAGATTCACGAGCCTGTAAGGAATACCGGTAGGGGAGTCGAATACAGGCATCATGCGGTCGCCAAGGTCAACAGCCAGTTCCAGAAATCTTTCGTCACCGTCAAGCTGGTAGGCGGAAATCAGACCTCCTAAAATCCTTATCGCAATTTCGAACTGCTGGATATTCATGTCCTTGTCGAAGTCGAGTTTTTCAAAGATAAGCTGTTTAGCTTCTTCCTTTTCCTTCTCCAGTCCCATTACGCACATTGTACTGTATGCATCGACAGGAGTCATGAGCAGGGACTCGCTGTACCAGTTGTGGCCTTTTTGCGAAATCGGATTGACGGCATCCATTCCCCATGCGTAATTCCTGTACGCACCCCATGCTTTCCTGAAAGCCGCTTTTACGCGTTCCGCATATTCTGTTTTTTCTGTCTGATCTATCTGATTGCAGTCATTCTGCTGGCAGCATGCGCTCAGGAACATACATATCATGGCGCATATAATAGTTCTTTTAATCATAATCGAGTCGTTTTTGTATTATAATGAAAATTTTGAATTTACGTCTTTCCTGAGTTCTTCAATCTGTATGCTGTTCAGATTGTGGAATTCGAAGTCCCCCAGGTGGGTTTTGTCTTTTTCCACTATCAGCACGCTGCTGCCCGGTTTCATCGCAACCTTGTGCCATACGTTTTTCGGAATGTTGTATACTATCCCCGGTTTGAGTTTGACATTTTCGTATGTGACCTTATCCGCGTCGATTGATGCGCTGATCAGGACGATGTCTCCTTGTATGAGAAGGAATGCCTCATCAGTCTCATAATGCACATCAAGATTCGTTATCTCATCTATATCTTCCGAACGGGAATAGTTGAGAATGGCTACCTGCCATCCTTCCGTAATCAGGAAAGGATTGTACCCTTCTCCTGAATGACTGTATTCTTCAATAAGTTTCATAAATCAAAATGTTTTTATTGTACCTCGAAAAATGTTTTTACAGTCGGTTGTCAACTTTCAAGAATCCTGTCCACGACAAGCTGCCTGAATTCAGGCGACAGCATCGAGAAGTATGCGGTAAAACCGGTTACCCTGACGACAAGATCAGGATATTTGTTAGGATCCTTATGTGCTTCGAGGACTTTTTCCTTATCCATTATGTTGACATTTATAAGGGTTCCTCCCAACTTGAAATGCGACTTGATGATTGCTGCTATGATGTCTGCATTGCCTTCCATCGCGAATGTAGGGTCCAGTTCCCATTGCATCGGAGCCGTATTGCCGTATCCGGGCTGTATTTTGGCTACAGCCTTTGCTAGGGAAAGCGATGCACCGTCGGAAACGAAGCCTGGTGAAGGATTCGCTCCATGTGATATCGGCGTATATGCATATCTTCCGTCCGGAGTGGCTCCCACTGCCTTTCCGAATGCGACGGTGTTGGCCCATGAGAAGAATCCCGGCATGAAGCAGTGCCCCTTTTCGGAATCCGATTCGCTGCGTACGGCATCATTGAAAGAATCCCGAACCTTGAGCGCCCATTTTTCTCCGCAGGAATTTTCCTTTCCGAACCTGTCTGTCTTTCTGAGTATCCTTCTCACATGCTCGTATTCATCTCCGCTGAAGTTCGCTTCAAGTGCCTTGAACAGCTGTTCCCAAGAAATTTCCCTGTTTTCTTCGATATGCCTTTCCATCGCGGCGAATGAATCGGCAACAATTGCCAGGCCGGCTCCGTCTATCGCGAGATTGTAATATTCTGCACCGCCGTCCGATGCGTCCAGTCCTTTTTCCATCGGACCGTGGCTCAGAAGATTCAGCAGAAGTTCCGGCTCATTGTATTTCTGGTATTTCAGGTGATGTCTTATGCCTTCCGCAGCAGTATGCGTCGCGATTTTCAGATGTTTCGTGAAGCTGTCCCATATCGCGCCGCTGGAAATGTTTCCGTTGTTACGGTTTTCGTATAAGGCAACCTCGAATACCTTGGCCATGTTGACCTTTACAAGATCATTCATTGTATATTCCAAGCCTGGAAGAGACATCCAGTTGCATCCGACTGCGATTCTTTCCCTTGCCAGTCCGGATGAATATCCGTTTTTCATGAAGCCCTCCACAAGCGCCTGGTCTCCCGAAAAACGCGGCCAGCCGTTCTTGTTCTTTACCAGATAACCCACGGCTGTGCGGAGAAGGTTCTCGTCCATTCCGTCATGGACCCTTATGGTGATGTTCAGTGAGGTGTTGATTTTGTCGGCAGCTTCAAGTATGATATACGATATCTCGGAGGTCTGGTCCTTTCCGTTTTTGTCAGGCCCGCCAAGCTGCCAGTAGATAGGGTCGTTGATAAGGAAGCAGGCAAGATAATATACGGCAGTGTCATGGTCAATGATTCCGTTTTTCAAATCGTTTTCATAGAAAGGCTGCAACAGGCTGTCTATCTGACCGCCGGCTCCGTCACGGTTGTATGTTCTGGATGCAAGGTGATACCATATAATCCACTGACAGGCTTCCCGGAGCGTCGTAGGAGCTCCGAACAGAATCTTTTCATTGACCCTTGCCTGTTCAAGCAGATTCTCCTTTCTCTCCGGATCTGTTTCTTTCTGAGCCAGTTCCTTGGATTTTTCTATATGGCGGTTTATCCAGCCCTGAATGCTGCTTATTGCCCTGAGATGCAGGTTATAGAATTCGGTCTGTCCGCTTCCCGTATTTATCTTTTTCCATTTTTCTATCTTTTCTATGAGTCCGCCCCATCCGAGACTGACTCCCATACTGTAGTCTGGAGCAAAGTGTGCGTCATCTCCTATACCGCAAATTATATCATACTTCTTTATGTTTTCTTCAAGATGCGTATACGGATATTCCGGGTTCCATTTGTTTTTGCGCATCTTGGACATGAAATACATCCATCTTCCGGTAAATGCATCATCGGGATCCACATATACCGGATGGATATCCATGAGCGAACAGAAGTTGTCGGTCCATGCTTCGTATCCGTAGAATGAACCGTCGGGAGAATTCGGTATCGTTTTCCATAATCCTTTGGGAGGAACGATACGCCCGTAGTCGTCTTCATCAAGCAGACCTTCGACCTGCCTTTTGTCTTCTGTCTGGGCAAGCTTCTTGGCTCTCATGCGAGCCATTCTGTCATCAAATCTGTTCTTCATATCCATTGTTTTTAAAAATCATATTCTTTGAGTATAGCTTTCAGTGATTCGAATCTGACGGTGTCGAGCGATGCCGACCTGTCCATAAGGTTTTCCATTCCGAGATTGCAGAATTTCCCGAATCCGAGATTGTGGAAAGGCAGCAGTTCATATCCGGGGTTTCCGCCGAGTCCTTTCAGAAACGTACAGATTTTTCTTATTTCTTCAGGATTGTCGTTGACTCCCGGAATGACCGGTGTCCTGACAAGAACATTCGCCCCGCTTTCCAACAACCTGCTTATGTTTTCCTTTATAATCTCGTTTCCGGAACCTGTCCATAGTCTGTGATTCCCGGAATCATGGCATTTCAGATCGCACATCCACAGGTCAGCATAAGGAAGCGCTTTGGCAATCGTCTGCCACGGGAATGACAGATTCGTCTCCACTGCGGTGTGCAATCCGTTTTCCTTGCATAGCTTCAGCAGTTCGATGACAAAGCCGGCCTGCATGAACGGCTCACCGCCGGATATTGTAATCCCGCCTCCTGAAGTCTCATAGAATATCCTGTCTTCCTCCATTTCGGCGAATGCTTCCCCTGCAGTGATTTCCTTGCCGACAACCGATATGGCACCGGACGGACAGTTCCTTTCACAGATACCGCAATCACTGCAGTTCTTCCTGTCTATGTGAATTTTCATATCCCTGACGGAAATGGCTCCCTCCGGACATGAAACCGAGCATGCGAAGCAATGGATGCATTTGGATTCGATGTGCTGGATCTGTCTTGCCATGCTCCATGTCTCAGGATTGTGGCACCATCTGCATCTTAGGTTGCAGCCTTTCATGAATATTGTGGACCTTATACCTGGACCGTCATGGATCGACATCCTCTGGATAGTGGTTATAGTTCCTTTCATATATATGTGTATGCATCTTGTGGTCACGATTACAAAGTTAGGCTATATTTTTTATCGTAAAACGATGATTTATTTTCAAAAAATGTATATTTGTTACGTTATTCCGATTTTTTAAATATAAATACCAGATATTGCATGCATAAGCAGGAAGCAGAACTGTTCAATCTTGATTTTTTTCTTCAGCCCGGAGAGAAGTTCCATATAGCCAGAGTGAATATAGCATCGCGCCAGGATCTGACGTACCATTGTCATGATTATGCCGAAATATTCTGGATAGAAAGCGGAGTCGGACTGCATCATGTAAACGGACGTGAAGTGAGAATCGGCGAAGGGGAACTCTATATGATGCGCCCTCAGGACTGCCATACATTTTCATCCTCCGGCGAAGGACTGACTCTCGTAAATATAGCCTTCCCGAAAGAAACGCTGGATTTTCTGAGGAACAGATACTTTCCCGAATCGAACCAGTTCTTCTGGACAAATTCCGACATGCCGTTCCACATGACTCTTCCCGAGGATATACTCAGACGTCTGACTTCAAGGGCCGAGGATACCATGAGGCAGAAACGGGTAATTATCCAGCAGGACAGTTTCCTGCTTTTCCTTTTCCGCCAGATTATGGCCCACGAATATGTCGAAGAATTCCGGGATGTGCCCGAATGGCTTACTGCGGCAATCAAAAGTTACAATAATCCCGATTCGTTTGTCAAGGGAATCAGATATTTCGCCTCTTTGTGCAACAGAAATGAAGACCATATCAACAGGGTGGTGAAAAGGTATTTGGGAAAAACACTGGTCTGCCTTATCACGGAAATGAAAATGCGGTATGCTGCGGCCCAGCTGACAATGACCAACATGCCCATAAAGGAAATTTGCCATAACTGCGGCTACCGGAACATGGGATATTTCTACAAGGCTTTCGGAGGAATCTATAACATGACTCCGAAGCATTACAGGAACATAAATCAGAAAATTGTCTGAATCCGGCATGACTGGAAGACTCTATCCGGATTTTTCTTTTTAAATTTACGCTCTGTTTCAAATAAAATCTTACAGGTATGGAAAAAAGTACGTTGATTGCTATTGTTTTGTTTTTGGCATCCGTATCAGCATCAGCTCAGGAACCGAATTATGAACTAGCTGAGAGATTTTCAGCCAGGAAAATCTCTCAGATGGTATTTTCGACAAAGGTGCAGCCCCAGTGGTTCGAGAATTCCGACAGTTTCTGGTACAGCTGGAAGGATTCCGACGGAATGAAGTATTATATAGTCGATGCTAAGACAGGCCGGAAACGCGAGGCGTTCGACATGGAAAAACTTGCTATGGAACTTACAATGATAGTAAAAGATCCTTTCGATGCCCAGCATATTCCCATATCTTCCCTGAAACTCAAGGATGACAGATTTTTCACATTCGAGATAAAGAGCACCCTTCCGGAAAAGGATTCGGTCAGACTGAGGAAATGGGGTGACAGGAAAGTTTTCAGCTTCAGCTATGATATCCGGACCGGAAAGCTTGAAGATATTACCGGCAGGGAAGAAAAGAAAGAATATCCTTCGTGGGTTAACGTTTCACCTGACGGAGAACGGGGAATCTTTGCAAAAAATGCAAATCTCTACTGGATGGACAGGGAGAATATGGCAAAGGCTGCAGAGAACGAAAAAGACAGTACGATAGTCGAGCATCCGATAACCCTGGACGGAACTCCGGATTTCGCATGGGGAAGCGACAATTACATGGGATGGACGGAACAGGATACCACAAAAAGACTGTTCCCTTACAACCTTGTCTGGTCTCCCGACTCCAGACATTTCGCTACAATGAAATACGACATGACCAAGGTGAAGGAATTGTGGGTCATCAACGCACTGAGCAATCCGCGTCCGACACTTGAACGCTATAAATACCAGATGCCGGGTGAAGCCGGTCCCGATGAATATCTTTATGTGTTCGACACGGAGACAATGACTTCACGCCATATTCGGACTTCGGCATTCAAGGACCAGACCGTGGATTTTGAAACGGTACCCGGAAAGAATTCGGATACGTACAGGAAATTCCGTACACGCGGATGGCTCGGCGATGAGGATGGTTTTTACATCGCACGCCAGAGCCGTGACCTCAAGAGACTTGACATCTGCCGGATAGATATAGGTGCCGATTCTGCAAGAACAGTAATTTCAGAGCGTTTGAATACTTATGTTGAGAGGCGTCCCATACGTCTGCTCGAGGACGGGAAAAAACTGCTTCACTGGTCGGAGCGCAACGGTTGGGCTAACCTCTATGTTTATTCTTCCGACGGAACTTGCTGTGAACCGGTAGTCGAAGGGGCATTTCATGTAGAGAATGTCCTTGCCGTTAATGAAGATGAAGGTTATATACTTTTCAATGCATGCGGGTATGAAAAGGGAGAGAATCCGTACCAGATGCATACTTTCAGGGTCGGTATTGACGGGACCGGACTCGAAAGGATAGATATGGACGACATGGATGCATGGGCTTCCGTGAGTGATGACGGAAAATATTTCGTATGCAATTATTCGAGAGTCGACACAACTCCTGAATCCGCGCTTTATTCAGCGGATGGAGTAAGAATAGCCGGTCTGGAAAAAGCTGATTTGTCGAAACTTCTGGAGGCAGGTTACAAGTTTCCTGAACGCTTTACCGTTAAGGCTGCAGACGGGATTACCGATTTGTACGGAGTTATGTACAAACCCTTCGATTTCGATTCTACAAAAGTATATCCTATAATTGAATACGTATATCCCGGTCCGCAGGTTGAGGCTAACAACATTTCGTGGAGCCATGGAATGACAAGGACGGACCGTCTTGCCCAGATGGGGTTCATAGTCATAACGGTCGGAAACCGCGGTGGTCATCCGAACAGATCCAAATGGTACCATAATTTCGGTTATGGAAACCTGAGAGACTACGGTCTTGAAGACCAGAAGACAGCAGTCCAGAGGCTGGCCGCAAAATACTCCTGGATAGACGGTACCAAAGTCGGTATTCACGGACATTCTGGCGGCGGCTTCATGTCAACAGCTGCCATTCTGAAATATCCCGATTTCTATACTGCAGCAGTTTCCTGTGCCGGCAATCATGACAATCGTATTTACAACCGCTGGTGGAGCGAACAGCATCACGGTATCCTTGAAGAAATTTCGGAAAAGGGAGACACTACTTTCAGATACAGCATACAGACAAATCCGCAAATTGCATCAAATCTGAAAGGGCATCTGCTTCTTGTTCATGGTGACATAGACAACAATGTCCATCCTGCAAATACCGTCAGGGTAGTGAATGCCCTGATCAGGGCAAACAAAAGGTTTGATATGCTCATGCTTCCTGGACAGAGGCACGGTTTCGGTGATATGAACGAGTATTTCTTCTGGAGAATGGCCGATTGGTTCAGCGAACATCTTCTCGGCAAAAGCCGGATGGACGAAGTGGATATTATCCAGATGAACAATGACTGATCAGAATCTGAAAGCAAGGTAGAATCTCAGGGAATTGATTTTGTATCTGACTTTTACAGCTTCGGCTGCGTCTGTCTCAACACCATCAATCCGATTCATCACTGTACTTATCATATCCTGGAACCGGCCTGTACCGCTCTGGTTTTCTATACCGAAACCTATCCACTTGTAGCCGATTTCTGCACCATAATTGATATAAGGTACGAAACTGAAATTCATGGAACTGTTTTCTATAACAGTCGCGGCTGACGGAACAAAATGAAAATATGCGCAAATCCTCATCTTGTCTATCGGGTTGATCGTTATCGAAGGACCAACACGGAGACCAATATTCCTGACTTTGACAGTCTAAAATTTCATTAGTTGTAACTATGTCAAAATCAGTAGTTTTGAAAATTTATCGTGGTGACTCGGGTGACGCAAGGCTGAAATGTGTATCTTTAGGGCATGTTTGTACGCAAGAAGAAGA
>CASGDV010000144.1 GCA_949300335.1 uncultured Bacteroidales bacterium
GTCACGTGTGCTTGTGGTGACAACGAGTACCTGGTAGCCGGTCCTTTACCGTGAACCAATATCAACCCCCGCTTGACTGCATCATTGATCAAACGCTTCATTGTACTGTCACTTGGAGCGTTATTCAAGTTCGCAATAATCTCAACCCTGCTTGACATGGGGTGATAATGCAGCACCTGCAGTATTTCTGTGGTTATAGCCATATTTAACATTCTATAATCGGCTCAAAAATATATAAAATATTCGGAAAATCGGCTCAGCCTGACCTGGTTTTTACCTTTTGACGAAGTCTTTTGAGCCGATCCTGTTGTTTTTCACTTCCCGGCCGCTTCTGTTTAGATATGATTGTGCTGAACGGATTGATATGTCAGCATCCGCTTTTTCCAGTCCTCGGGTATCAGGGATATCAACCGGTCCGTGAGCCGGTAGAAACGTATGCTTTCTATGAGGGATGCTGTCTTTGCATACTCATCGTCCGATGGGTCAAGTCTGTACAGCTTTTCATACAGATATACGAGGACTATTGCACCCGGTAAGACAACCGCTTTCTCCAATACCTCCGGGTCAGGATATTTCGGCTGTTCATTCCTTGTGAAACACTGCAGGACGTTGAGAAGTTCCATTTCATCGACATCATAGCCGTAATCCGTCTCCGAATCAAGGTCATCAGCCGTTGCTGTCAGCTGGCAGGCTTGCCGGAACATTTCTTCAGCATCCTCAAACATAGCCATTCTCTGCATATACACTGCTGAAATCAATTTCCTGAGCGGCCAGAAGTTCTCGTTGCAATATAGTCCGATGTGATCCCAGTAAACATTCCAGAGAATATCGAGGTTTTTCATCGTATTATCCAGACTGGAGTCTTTTTTATAAAGATAAACAAGCAGTGTCGATACTTTCAAGGCGCTACTCGCTTCAAAATACAGATCGGAATTAAGTGCCGTTTCGTGCCGATATAAGGCGTCCGCCATTTCTGCAGCCTCGTTCCACTCTCTTTTGAAAATATGTCCGAGATAATCGAAGGCTGACATATGTCCGATTCCCTCGCGGGATACGGCGTCAGCTTCCGCAAAGTGTCCGGTCATCAGATAATTGCAAATTTCCAGCTTTCTAATGGGGACAGACGGTATGTATCCCGGAAACGAATAAAGTTTTTTTATATTTTTGAAAAACCGTGTCTGATTTTTTGAACCGAACTCACACATGCCGAGCCAGTAGACTTTTTCTTCAATTATGGCCGTCTTTGCCGACTGCTCGTCATAGCCGAGACGGAGCATAAGGTTTCCGTATGAAGCCTTCAGGTGCATCGGCAGGTCGGTAAGCTTGTACTCAAAGACACTCAGGAGTTCCTTGCGTGCATTTCCGTAAACCGTAGCATTCTGTTTGTAAAAATCTGCAAAAGATTTCAGGAATTCAGTGTATGTTATGTCATTCATGTACCATTTCTCTTCTCTGAACATTCCGCTCAGTGAAATTACAAAATGTTCGAACCGACCTGGTATGTCATAGGAAATCCATTTTATGGCAAAATCGCAGATACCGCTCAGGTCAGGTATGTCCTGAATGTATTTTCTGCCGGTCGCTTTGATTACAGAAAGAATACGCTGCTCTAAATCAGGTACCTCCGGATAGAGCTCATATATCAGATGCAGAAGCCGGAGCCTGTTCCGGAATATCTCCATATCGGAAATAATGTTTCCAAGGATGAATATTGTCTTGATGACTGCATTCAGCAGTTTCGGGTCAGGTGAAAGCCGCAGTCTGTCAATTATCTGTCCGAGTGTTTCTTCGAATCTTACTTCGGAGGATACTCCAGTCATCGCTATCCACAACAGGGTCGTCAGGTTTTCGTTGCTGTCTGATTTTTTGAGGACTGCGATGAATTCATCCAGCAGGGATGCTTCCTTCATCTTTTTGAGAAGGGAGGCATAAGAAGCGGCTTTCTTATCCCTGAGTATGCTTTTTATATCTTCTACAGTCGCCAGACTTATTCTGGCATAAGGAACAAGTTCGGGAATTGACATCGGAAGGTTTCTGACATACTCGTTCTCTTCCTCATCTTTTTCATCTTTGCGGATACTGTAAACCGGGTCCGGGGCAGAAGAGCAATTATTCTTTTCTTCATTTTCATTATACTCTTCCTCTTTCTCAATCCTGACATCAAGCCCGTATCTTTCTGCCAGTGCATATTTGATATCAGTATCCTGAATATGGTAATGTGAAGAAATCTTGTCTGTTACGTTCTCAAGCATGTTCGCATAGGCTGCCCATTCCAGGGCATTCGCCTTGAAATGCCTTAAAAATTTCTCTTTGAGTATGCTCTCATCCAGTCTTGCGTTATCTTCCGCTATACGTGTCAGCAGCCATTTGACAGGTTCCCGACCGAGTTCCTGCTCGTACATATCCAGAACAGTTCCTATGAATTCCTTGTCTGAACGCGTCATTACGAAGCGGTCTATAACCTCGTTCAATCTTTCATAGTACCCGTAGCGGTTTATTATTTCCAGGAACATGTTCAGCAAATGGAATCTGCCGAATGACTGACACTGGAGCAGATGCAGTTTTTGGGTTGCGGACAATTCCTTTGACCATTCCTCAAGTCTTTTATCGATAATCTCAAGATATTGGGAAACATTAAGTCTGCCCGGACTTTCTTCTACTTCATATTCATTGCTGTCAATTCCAAGAGAATTGAAAACCATGTGGTATGAGGATTTCCGGCACAGAATGATGAATCCGATCCATTCGTTCAGTTCTTCAATGAATGCCAGTTTCGACAGCTCTTCCGGCGGCAGATTGTCAAGATTCCTGATAATACACACTGCAGGACGGGACGGTTTCAGACTTCTGACGGACTTTACGCATTCTTCATAATCCATAGTCCATTCCGGCGAGTTTTCATTCAGTCCGTAAATATACAGAAAGATCTGAAGAAACTTTTCTGCGGAATTTATGTATGAGTCAATGTCAATAGGGATGAAGTAGTATTCCACTGTGTCGTATTTGTCTTCAATCGTGAAGTCATTGAGGAATATCTCATCAACAGATATCCTGTCGAAACTCAGTTCGGCCAGAATATATCTGATACTGTCGTGCGAGTGGCTTGAGTAGAAAACGAAACGCCGGTATTTATTTGGAATATTGAGTTCGAACGTTTGCATGAGATGCTTCCCGATGCTTCGTCCAATGTGTCTCTCATATTCCCTGTTGGATTTCTGAATGTTGTAAATCCATTTAATAGTGACGGCAGAGTCCTCAACAGGGAAATCTCTGTCCAGAAGCTCACAGACTCTTTTGTAGAAAATATCACCCAGTTCCTCAGGATTAGTGAATCTGTCTGCCGTGCATAGTCCTTCGTCAGCCTTCTCTGTTATAATGGCTTTCAGCTTCAAGAGATGTTCCATTGCCTGGCCGCTGTCCTTGTATTTATCATCAACGCTGTCCAAATCCTTAAAGAAAAACAGGGATTGTGTTTCTGGACGGCCGGCTTTCAGAAATGCATACTGTATTTCCATTTCAGTGATGCTGCGTTCTTCCCTGATATCCTCCAGAATATTGGGAAACTCCGAGCAAAGCGACTGGTTCCGTCTGACGTCATCTTCCCCAGGCTGCCATCCGTAACGTCCGCCTAGTATGGCTGCAAAATACGGTCTTGATTTTTGGATTTCCCTCATGCATACCTCTATGACCTTCCCGTTGCGGGCGGCTTCCTCAGTGACTCCCCATCTGAGGTCAACGATTGTTATCTTAATGCCCCTGTCATAGTAGCGCTTGTTCAGTGCAGCCGCGACTTTGTTCACGATGACCGAACGTTCTTCTTGCAGATCACAGAATGTAGATGACAGGAAGATACGGATTTCCATGAGGAAAGGTTCTCCGTAATAAAGGGCTCTGCCTGTATTCTTGTTTACGGTGTTGTCCATTTTCTGTTGGATGGTTGTCAATATGGAGTTCAAATACTGAAATTTCCTATGCGCAGGACTGCAAGCCTTGGGACAGGCAGGCTTACAACAGTCTCATCGCAATAACGGCGCAAGCTTCGGCATCGGCAAGCGCATTGTGGTGATTCGTGAGATCATATCCGCAGTATGCGGCCACAGTCGGAAGCCGGTGGTTCGGAAGAATGCTTTTGAAAAGTTTCCTTGAAGCATTGCAGGTGCAGTGGAATTCATAGTCCGGATAATCCATCTGGTACATCCTGAATACGGCTTTCAGACAGCCCTCGTCAAACCGGCAGTTGTGGGCTACGAGAGGCAGTCCCTTGATCAGCGGGGCGGCTTCAGCCCAGACTGCAGGGAATACCGGCGCATTCTCCGTGTCTGAGGCAGTGAGGCCGTGAACCATAGTGTTGCCGTATGAGTAATATTCAGGTTCCGGCTTTATCAGTCTGTAAAACCTTTCCTGTATCGTGCCGTCTCTTACGACAACAATACCGACACTGCAGACACTGGTCATGTGCCGGTTTGCCGTCTCGAAATCAATTGCTGCAAAATTCTTCATGTTATCATATTATTCTTCAAGAAGGCCAAGAACCTTTTCTTCCAGAGTTTTTCCCCTGAGATTCTTTGCAATTATCACTCCTTCCGGATTCAATAGAAAATTTGTCGGATAGCCATAGATACCGTATGTCTCCAATAACCGGTTGCTCTTGTCCGCAATAACCTGTACCCAAGGAAGTCCCGCTATCCCGAGTATTTCAAATTCCGATCTGTCGGTTTTTGAATACAGGTTCTTGAGATATGGGAATTCCGCTCTGCAAGGACCGCACAATTCTATCCGGGATACCTGGTGATTTTCGAAAATCAGCGCATCACGGGCGAATGTCTCGGGACCGATGGCTATGTAATGCCCGTCTTCGAGTTCGGCCTTATATGGCTTGTCTGCTGCGACACAGCCTTTTTCACTTATCAGAATATATTCGGGTGTCTCAGACGTATGGACGGAGAAATATCCTTTGATACCGTCCTCCGCTTCTCCGCGGAAAAGGAAAGCCGGATGTGCCCCGATCTGGAAATGTATGGTTTCCGGGGATGGATTGGTGACTTTCCACATTACTTAGAGCTCCGATCCTGAAATACGGTATCCTATGTCAAGAATGAATCTGTACGGAAACTTTTCAAGTGTATCAGGGCTACTCTCCAGCCTGAACCAGATTTCGTCATCCTTTTCCGAAAGGATGACGAAATCCATATCTCTTGCGAAACCGTGCTGGTTCATACTGAATTCCCGTGAACCGATTCTGAATCTGTTTTCATATACGGCTCCTACGATGGGAAACAGCACCGGCGAATGTCTTCCCCAATATTTCGGGTCCGCCTGCCATAAATATTCTTTCCCGCCGTACAAAAGACTTGTCAGTTCCGCGCCGTGTTCCGAAACCTTTATCTGCAAATTACCGTTTGAAATACTTCTGACCATTTTATCCTGTCCGTTTGTCATTTCGATTTTCTTCAGCCTTGAATATTGCGCAAATCGCAGGCATAGACGGACAAAAATAGATATAAATTTTAGAAATACCTCGGGTTAGGGGAGATTCAGGTAGCTTTTCAGAGCATCGACATATTCACTGAAGGCTTTTGAACCGGTCCCGGTAATTCTGTAGACAGTTCTCGGCTTTTTCCCGAGAAAGCCCTTCTCTATTTCTATATATCCCGCTTCGGAAAGTTTTTCAAACTGTATGCTCAGATTTCCGGACGTCGCTCCCGTTTTTTCCTTGATATAGGAGAAATCGGCTTCATCGAGCTCCATCAGCAATGACATTATTGCAAGTCTCAGTTCCGAGTGAAGCAGAGGATTCAGTTTTCTGAAAGGGGAACTCATTTCTTTCTGAGATTAAGTATTATTCCGGGTATGAGGAGTGCAATTACGGCAGAACCGGCCAGCAGAAGAGGCATCGTCTCCGGAGAAACGGCAATTGAAAGTACGCTTCCTGCAACTGCCGTAATGAAACCTCCTGAGGAAATTACGTAATTTCTTACAAACAGTCCGGTTAGGGTGGTGCTGAATCCCAGAAGCAGTATTATCATAGGGGTGATGTATCCGATAGCCTCATTGAAAAAGAAGCAGGCGATCACGGCGATAAGTATCGACAGGACACCGAATGTACCCCATACGCCGGATATGGCTGTACCTAGAAAATTCTTTGCACGCTTTTCATCTTTTTTACCGTATGTGAAATATGCCAGGGGATAACCGATGGCCGGAATTGCAAACCAAAGAAAATTCCAGTATGGATTTCCCGTAGTCATCAGAAGATATGCTACGGCAGCCGAAACTGCTGTAACTGTGAGCCCCCAGACAATCATAGGTGTGCCGGAATCCTTTTCAAAATCTTTCCTGCTTTTTTCAATCATCTCTGATATCAGCTGCAGGCTTTTTTCAGGTGTGAAATCTGTTGTGTTCATGTTGTCAGTCATTAAATTCATACAAATTTTCAAGTTCGAACTTTATGCAAATATAAAGTAGTTTATAATATAAACCAAATTATTTTTTAAAATAATGCAGGAACTGTAAAAAAATTTGATTGCCGGAATAGTACTTTTTCATGATTGCCGCGTCTTGATGTTACAGATGACTTGAAATTCAAGTCGTGACATATGTTTAATTTAAATAAAGTTGAAATGAAAAAGTTTATTGTTGCACTGGCACTGTCACTTCCGCTGTTCTTTACTTCGTGCGTACAGGATGATGAGTATGACAATGTGTATTATGTACGTTATGAAGCACATATCGACAAACCTGAGGACGGCATTTTCCAGGTTGTGTTCACTATGTCCGACGGGGGAGAGGAAAAATTGAAATTTTCCGACCAGGGAGATTTCTCCGTGGTAATCGGACCTGTCAAGTATGGCTTCGATGCGAAAATTTATGCAAATTGTATTGGCGGTACCGGTTTCAAAGGAGCTTATACAAGGATTCTTGTGAGCAAGAACAATGAGCCGTTTGCCTTGAAATCTTTCCATGGCGGAGAAAATTATCTGGAGTCGCTGAGCGGATATGCCATAGCATACTGATTTTGTCTCAATACCATAATTTAATGGTTTGAAAGGCATTGCATAAGAGCACGTCGCTCCAAGTGCATCGCTGAAATGATCGTGAACTGATTGATAGCTATTGTTGGCCGATAATCGTCTGATTGGTGCTCATTAATGGCAGGTAGATAGCTGATTATTAAACCGGTCTGTGACTGATTTATGGTTTTGCGCCTGATTGTCGGCAGATTAGGTTAATCAACAGTCAATCAGTGTCTGATTATGATATCTGGCGATGCACTTTCTGACAATTAACATATTCACTCAATCGATGATATGAATCTTACTGGCATCAAATATTTTCTCTCGTAAGAACTTCAACCGCCGGCACCATTTGCTGTCACTGTCGTCGTCTGTTCATAAACCAGTTCACATGCTTTGTAAGCGTCTCCGTGAAATTGCCTCAATGTTCGGGCTTTAGCTTTCCATTATGCTCAGAACAATGTCTTTTTCGCTGTATATCAGGTATGCCAGGACGGCAACTATGATAAGAGTCACGGACAAAAAATAGATGAACAGGCCGAAAATGGATTTAATTGCAGCCTTGAACCATCCCGTGCCTTTGTATACCCAATGAGATGCAACGGTCATGTATGTCAGGACAAGTGAGACGAAAATGAAGAATGGAACCCCTCCATATTTCCATAATTCTCCGGTTAACAGATAAAATGACAGCAAGATAAAGAAGAAACTCGCAAAATGGAGGGAGAATACGAAATGTCCCATATACGGAATGCATGATTTTCTGTAAAATCCCTTGAGCATCAGCGCAAGCAAAGGAATGAGCATCAATGCAAGCAACGATGCATATCCGCTGATTATTCCCATTATACGTTCCTTGAACAGGGACACTTTGTCTATTTTGGAAGCATTGTCCTTGCCATTGAACTTCATTAGAGGCATACCTCTCATTGTTCCTGTCTTCACATATGAGGCTTCATCCGGAAAGTCCACGGACACCATTGCAACCACCGTATCTTTCCTTGTCATGCCATCCGAATTGTCTGCAGGAACAATATCCACAATACGGAAAATGTCGGGATTGGCTGCAATGAGACTGCTGTCAGAGATCAGCGCTACCGTCCTGGTTTCATGACCGTTGTCAAGTACAATCCCGTTTTCTCTAAGTTTGTTTATGGCCATGGACTCATCCATCATGCCGGCATTGGATCCTATGGCCGAATCTATCTTTCCGTTGAAGAACATGAAGAAAAACAGGAAAAATACCACGGTAATGAACATGAGAAGTTTCATCGGATGGACATATGACGCTATTTTGCCTGCGCAAAATTCGGTAGTCAGATATCCCGGGCGCCTGAACAGCATCCATAGTGTAGTCCATACCTTGCCGTCAAACTGATAGACATTTTCAAAATACTGGAGAACATACTTCCAGAAAGGCTGTTCCGGATCAAGGGCATACTGCCCGCATCTGTGGCAATACATACCTTTGAGTTCCGTACCGCAATTCTTGCAGTACACATACCCGGGCACTTCCTTTTTTCTGAACCTCTTCAGCCTTCTGTATTCAATGCCGCGCAGAAACTGCCTTTTGCTTTCCTTTGCACTTTCCCTTATTTTCGATGCAGTATATCTCAATTTTTCCGCAGATTCGTTTTTCATCTTCACACTTTGCCTATGATATCAACGGGAGGCGAATATAGGTACAAAATCCCGGTTGTAAAACAATTTTACAACATCTGTAAAGATTCTTTACACTCTTGTGTGAAACCGGATGGGGGAACTTCTTCATATCAAGTAAGTTCCATATTTTGGCATATTAAGTGCCTCATTTCGTCAGGCAATGATAAAAATATGTACGGAAATTTTCAGATAAAACTTAATGCCCCGATGTGCTGTATGGTTGCGGCATTATATATTTCGCTCCTCTCTCCGGACATGTCCGGACAGGATTTACGGAAAACGTATACGCTTAGGGAATGTATGGAATATGCTGTCGGGAACTCTGCCGACATGCAAGTAAGGAAAACGCAGAGCGACGATGAAAGGATTGCCAGAAGGGATGCCGTACTGCAGGCTTTCACACCTTCAGTATCTGCCGATGCCTATGCTTATTCAAATTTCGGAAGAACAGTCGATCCGGAAACCAATACGTACATTTCGACAACTTCGTTCAACAATGCATATTCAGTATCTGCCGGCATAACGCTTTTCAACGGATTCAATGCCGTCAACAACATGAAGATTGCGCGGACGGCACAGTCCATGGGACGGAGCGAGGAACAGCAGATAATCGACAGGGTATGTCTTGCCACCATGGAAGCATATTGCAACGTCGTATATTATTCAAATCTTGCGGAAATACTGGAAAGTCAGGCCGAAACCTCGGCGAAGACGCTTGAACTTGTGATGAGGCAGGAAGAGCTCGGACAGAAAGGCCATGCGGATGTAGTGCAGGCGAAAGCCGATGTAGCTGATATGGACTACAGGAGAATAGAAGCAGTGAACAATATGAAGAATGCTTTGATAACACTCAAGGACATTATGTTCTGGCCAATGGACGAGGATCTTCACATAGAGATATCTTCCTGGGAAAATATCAGGATCCATGGTGAATTCTCCGGTGATTCTGAAACGGAGACCGCCGTCAATGAATCGTTATCCCGTGAGATAGAAGCGATAACCGAAACGGCATTGAATTGTCTGCCGTCAATAGCTGTCGCAAGGGGAAACATGGAAGCCGCTTTTCTGAAACTGCGTACGGCAAGATGGCAGACGGCTCCTTCACTTAATCTCTACGGCGGCTGGAGTACGAGCTATTATACATATCCTGGACAGAAAGGATATGTTCCTACTCCGTTCTGGACACAGTTCGGAAACAACGGCGGCGAATACATACAACTGACATTGAGCATTCCGATTTTTGACAGGCTTTCCCGTCATTCGGAAATTGCCAGGAAAAAGAATGAATACAGAAGGGCGGAAATCGAACTGCACCGCAAGGAACGGGAAGTGGAGGCGGAAGTCAGGCGTGCTGTCCAGGACAGGGACGGTGCCTGGGCTGCATATCTTCAGGCAGACCGGAGAGCCATGGTACAGGAAGAGGCCCATGAACTGAATACGAGAAAACTGGAGCAGGGGCTTATATCCCAGCTTGAGTACAGGACTTCCTCTGAACAATATCTGTCAGCGATGGCAGAAAGGCTGAATGCAGCCCTGAAATATGATATAAAAAGAAGAGTGGTTGAGTATTACGGAGGGACTGGATACCTCCAGCAGGAATATTGATGACAGAAAAAGGAGAAAACATTCAGTACAGATACTATGGACAGAGCGATTGAAAAGAAAACAGGAATCAGAGCGATATTCACGAAAAAAGCCCTTCCGTGGTGGGGGGCCGCCCTTCTTGCCGGACTTGTTATTTGGATAGCCGTAAGACCGGATCACTCGACATTGAGAGTAGGCGGCAGCACTCTGACATTCTCGGACGTAATCTCAGGTGAATTCAATGACTACATACGCATAAGCGGACAGGTACAGCCGATGACTACCATACAGTTGAGTCCTCTTGAAGGCGGAGTGGTTGAAGATATAATGATCGAGGAGGGAAACCATGTGAAAAAAGGTGACAGAATACTGCGGCTGAGCAATGAGAATCTGGATCTCCAGATACTTAATTCTGAAGCTGAACTTGCCGAGAAGGAAAATATTCTCCGCAACACGATGATATCTATGGAGCAGCAGAAACTTAGCGTGAAACAGGAGAGAATGCAGCTGCAGATGGAAGTCAGAAGGACGGGCAGGGCGTATGAACAGCAGAAGGCACTTTATGATGAGGGACTCATAGCAAGGGAAGTGTGGTTGAAGGCCGAGGAAGAATATATACTTGCCAAAGACAAGCTGGAGCTGGTAAAGGACCGTGAACTCCAGGACAGTCTTTACAGGAGTGTGCAGGTAGAGCAGATGGAAGAGAGTCTGAGAAACATGAAGCTGAACATGCAGATGATCCGTAAGAGAAAGGAAAATCTCACGATAACTGCTCCAATTGACGGTGAACTGGGATTACTTGATGCAGTTCTCGGACAGTCTGTTGCCTCCGGGACAAAAATCGGACAGATAAACGACCTTGGCAGCTACAAGATCGAAGCCCAGATAGACGAGCACTATATCGACAGGGTGACAGCCGGACTTGAAGCCATGTTCGAACGTCAGAACGAATCATTCCATGCCGTAATCAGGAAAGTGTATCCGGAAGTACGCGACGGGAAATTCAAGGCAGACTTCAAATTCTCAGGCCCGCAGCCGGAAAACATACGTACCGGACAGACATATTACCTGAATCTCCAGCTCGGACAGCCGGAGGAAGCGGTGCTCATAAAGAAAGGCACATTCTATCAGCAGACTGGAGGACGCTGGATATATGTATTGGATCCTGACGGGACCAGAGCGACAAAAAGACATATCCGCATAGGAAGACAGAATCCGCAGTATTATGAGGTGCTTGAAGGTCTCGAGCCCGGAGAGAGAGCGATAATATCGGGATACGGTTCCTTCGGTGACAATGATGTGCTGGTATTAAGGAATACGAAATAATAAACCGCAGAAACAGTAGAACAGAAAAGAAAAATTATGAGGCTCGTTATCAACAGACAGACGATATTCCCCACGATACTGAATGTACTGGGGCTCACACTGGCTTTTTCAGTGTTCATGATACTTTCAGTACAGGTGTCATACGACCTGGGTTATGACCTCGGATATCCGGATGCGGACAGGATTGTCCGTCTTGAATATTCCGACCCAACCAGTCCGGAGGTCTATGAAGTGGCAATAGCCAGGCCGATGATAGAGTATATCAAGCAGAATCTGCCCCAGGCCGAAGCCGTAGCCTGCTACCGGTACTACAAGGATGCGGAGGAGGCCTTCAAGGAGACAGGAGCTGATAAGCCCGCAGTCGGATTACGGCTGGCAGAATGCGACAGCGACATTCTGGGCGTATTCCCGTTCGAGTTTGTCCAGGGGGACACAAGCCTGTTTCGCGAGCCGTGGACGGCAGTGATCTCTGGGAGGGGTGCCAGGAAGCTCTTCGGGGATCTCTCGCCCATAGGTCGCGAGGTCGAAGGAGATTTTCCCGGAGCCATAAGCTTCAGGATAGTGGCTGTGTACAAGGACTTGCCGTCCAATTCCAGTGCAGATATTGAGATACTCTTCAACATCAGCGACAACAACATCGACAACTGGTCGGAGTGGAGTTACCAATGCTACATGAAACTCTCGACCACAGAAGGACTGGAAGCCGCTCTTGATTCTCTCGGAATCGGACTCTTTGGGGAGGAGTACGCAGAAGCCGTGGATGTCAGAGTGACCAGCCTGCATGACGCCTACTATTCAAGGGACATTCCAGGGGATAATATGGCCAAGGGAAACAAATCCACTACCATCACCCTGCTCAGTGTCTCCATCCTCGTGCTGATAATCGCGCTGATAAACTTCATCAACTTTGCAATGGCTTCAGTCCCATTCAATATCAGGGACATCAACTCCAGAAGGGTACTGGGATCATCACGTTCCCGGCAGATATGGAGGCAGATTGCACGAGCCTTGGTCCTTGTACTGATTTCGTTCGCTCTAAGCATTGCAGTAATGGTCTACGTGTCAAAGTCATCATTCTCTTCATACATTTCCGGTTCATTGAAACTTGCAGACAACCTGCCTCTGCTTGCAGCAGGATTCGGAATAGCAGTGCTCATTGCATTTGTTGCAGGCATACTCCCGGCGCGTTACAGTACTTCTTTCAATACTGCGATGGTGCTGAAAGGCTCATTCTCGCTTTCTGCTAGCGGCCGCAGACTCCGCACTGTGCTCGTTGGTTTTCAATATGTGGTATCATTCATCCTGATTCTCTGCGCATTGTTCATCACGGTGCAGATCAGGTTCATGAAGAACCATGACATGGGATTCGAACGCGACCAGATCCTGGAGTTCAGCATCAACGACGCCATAGGCGAAAGTCGCGAAACGTTCAGGCAGATGCTTTTAGAGAATCCCGACATTCAGGATGTGACCTTTGCCGGAAATCTGGTCGTATCGCAGGGCAAAATGGGTTGGGGCCGTGACTATCAGGGCAACCGTGTCCAGATGGACTGTCTGCCAGTTGCCAGAAACTTTGTGAAATTCTTTGGGATGGAGATGGTCGAAGGACGTGATTTCAATGAATCGGACGATATGAGCACCTCAGGTACCTTCATCGTGAACGAGTCATTTATGGTAAAATACCCATTCCTCAGGGTCGGTCTCAAGTTTACAGGCCATCAGGGCGATGAGAACCCTGCGGAGATTGTCGGAATCGTCCGTGACTTCAACTTCCAGCCGCTACAGTACCGGATAGCCCCTCTTGTGCTTTACGATTTCGGATCTGAGCCGTGGTGGCCTCTCACAGTCGTATATGTAAAGATAAACACAAGCAATTACAAGGCCGTGATGGACCACATACGTACAAAATGCGCCGGACTGGATCCGAATTTTGAAGCCGAATCCATGTACATACGTTTCATGGATGAAGGCATAGGGTATCTCTATAACAAGGAGGAAAAGCTTAACAGCCTGATAACGACCGCGGCAATAATCTCACTGCTGATATCCATAGTCGGCATCTTCGGATTGGTATACTTCGAGACGCAGTTCCGTCGCAAGGAGATAGCACTGCGCAGAGTAAACGGGGCCCAGGTGAGCGAGATACTGCTGATGCTGAACAGCTACTACCTCGCCATAACCCTCTGTTGCTTCGTCATTGCGGTACCGCTTGCCATCATCATCATGAGACGATGGGTGTCCGGATTCGCATACCAGAGTTCCGTGCCGTTCTGGATATTTCCGGCAGCGCTGCTGGGTATCAGCCTTATCACCGTAGTGACAGTGACACTGCAAAGTCGCAGGACGGCGCTGCGTAATCCGTCAGATTCGCTAAGGACAGAATGAGAGCGCATCGTATGTTTCAAAAATAATCGGCTGACACTAATGAAGATTATCAGAAATATAACAGGAAGGGACAGCCTCAAGATACTGAGTCTTTCCATCGGTTTCGCGGCTGGCCTTGTACTCATAGCCAAAGCTAGTTTTGAAACGAGTTACGATAGCTTTTATGAGGATTCGGACAGGATATACATTCTCAGTGAGAAGGTCGTCTGGAATAGCTCTCCTGATGAGATAGCAGAGTATTCGGTAATACCGGGAGGCATAGCTCCCACACTCAAAATGCTTTGCCCTGATATAGAGGAAGCTACCAGATTCACATATCTTGGTGAAGGGTCAACTTTTACACTCACAGGGACTACCTCGAAGATAAAAGCAACGTATGCGGTAGCGGACTCGAGCTTCTTTGATATACTGTCATTACCGGTACTGCAGGGAGAGCCGTCCGAAGTTCTCTCGTCTCCATTACAGGCTATGGTATCGGAATCAGTTGCAAAAAGGATAGGTGAGAATGCCGTGGGCAGTACCCTTTTTCTAGATGGGAAAGAAAAGGCTGTCATAACGGTAGGAGGCGTATTCCGAGATTTTCCCGAAAATTCGGATTTCAATATTGAAATGTTAGTATCAATGCCTTCAATATCATATTTCACATGGGACGGTTCCATGAACATGATTGGCAATGACCGGTATTACAGTTTCATTAAACTCAAAGAAGGTACAGAAATTTCCAGAGTTCAGGAGCAGGCTGACGCCTATATGAGGGAGAACTTCTCAGACATGCTGGAGGAGTCTGGAACAGATTTCAACATTGTTTTTAGAAAACTGTCATCTTTTCATACTTCCGATAGGAACATCAGGAACATGATTCTGATAATGTCGGTCATAGCAATGGTCCTTCTTCTGACTGCCGCCATGAACTACATACTCCTTACAGTGTCATCACTGTTGTCCAGAAGCAGGGAGATTGCAGTCCGCAAATGCTATGGCGCATCGCACTCCGATATCTACAGGCTCACTGTCAGTGAGGCTGCAATACATACCCTGTCAGCCCTGGTAACCTCTGCCGCCATCATAGTATGTCTGGAAAAACCCGTAAGCCGGATTATAGGCAATTCCATATCTGCTGTGATACAGGAAGGCTGCTTGTGGATTGCATTGTCAGTCATAGCCATCATAGCAGTGACGGGAATACTTCCTGGCAGGCTATTCTCCCGGATACCTGTCGCAGCCGCGTTCCGGTCTTTCCGGGAATCCCGGAGAAGATGGAAATTCATCCTCCTATCGCTGCAGTTCACTGCGGCGTCTATGCTCGTCATACTGCTTGCAGTCATATCCATGCAGTACAGCAGGATGATGAATGATGACCCCGGTTACAGCTATGACAACCTCGCATATTCGGACCTGTCATCGATATCAGACATAAACCGCAGGCAGCTGATGATAAGTGAACTGTCTGGAATGCCGGAGGTAGAGTCAGTCAGTTATGCCGACAATCTTCCGATGTGGGGACAGAATGGTGACAATGTGATGCTTCCGGGAGACCGGAAGGAATTGTTTAACTGTGTCAACCTGTATTTTGTCGGTGAAAGCTATATGGATTTGATGAAAATTCCTCTGGTATCCGGAACGACTTTCAATCCCTCACTTGGAGCTGCGAAAGAAGTGATGGTGAGCCGCAGGTTTGTTGAATATATAAAGAATACTGCAGGATGGGACGGAGATATTACCGGCCGCCAGATAAGTCTCTCTTCATTGCCTTGGCCACATACAATCTGTGGCGTCTATGAAGATTTCCGTATGGGAAGTATAATGGCCGAGGATTCGCGCCCTTCAGTCATGTTCTATAACCCAAACCCTACAGGAAACATACTGATAAAATTCCGGACGATGACCCCGGAATTGATATCCAGAGCTGAAGAGCTCCTGTCAGAAATGAACCCGGACAAGGATATACATGTATATTCCTATGGCAGCGATATGTCTGCGATGTATTCGGGCACGAGGAATTTCAGGGACGGTGTAATGGCAGGTGGGGCCATAGCCATGCTGATAGTGGTCATCGGACTAGTAGGATACATAGCGGAGGAGGTCAGCAGGAGGAAGAAGGAGATAGCCATAAGGAAGATAAACGGAGCGGAGAGACGCGACATCACGTATATGGTAACAAGGGATGTCGCACTTGTGGCAATACCCGCGGTAGCTGCAGGCGCACTTATATCCGGCATTGTATCAGGAAAGTGGCTTGAACAGTTCTCCGAACAGGTACCTCTTTCATGGTGGATATTTGCAGCAGGATGCATATTTGTCCTCGCTGTATCCGCTGTAGTTGCTGCAGCATGCACATGGCATGTCTCGGGAGAGAATCCTGCTGATTCTCTGAAATCCGAATAATGATTACAACAACGTCATAAATAACTATTTAAAACATTCTATCATGATTAAAGTTACAGACCTGTGCAAGGTATTCCGCACGGAAGAAATCGAGACTACAGCTCTCGACAATGTTTCATTTGAAATCAAAAAAGGGGAGTTCGTGGCCATAATGGGGCCTTCCGGATGCGGAAAGTCAACCCTGCTGAACATCCTGGGACTTCTGGACAACCCGACATCAGGAAGCTATGAGCTGCTGGGACAGGAAGTGGCCAGGCTGAAGGAGAAGGACCGCACCAGGTTCCGCAAGGGGAACATAGGATTCGTATTCCAGAGCTTCAACCTCATAGACGAGCTGAATGTGTATGAGAATGTTGAACTTCCTCTCAGATACCTGAACATCAGTGCGTCGGAAAGAAAACAGCGTGTGACAGATATCCTGAAGAGGATGAATATCAGCCACAGGACAAAACATTTCCCGCAGCAGCTCTCCGGAGGTCAGCAGCAGAGGGTGGCCATAGCCCGCGCTGTCGTCTCAAACCCCAAGCTGATCCTGGCCGATGAGCCTACTGGAAACCTCGACTCCAGAAACGGCAAGGAGGTGATGGACCTGCTCTCCGAACTCAACAGGGAGGGTACCACAATAGTGATGGTGACCCATTCGCAGAAGGATGCATCCGTAGCTCAGAGGACCATTGACCTGTTCGACGGCAAGATCGTCAGCGACGTGAAGAACGAACTTTAGAATAAATTGAAATGAAATCTTTTTTCCGTTTTCTTTACAAAAATAAACTCTATACTTTCATCGAGGTGGCAGGAATGTCTGTGGCCATAGCTTTCGTGATATTCATAGCCTCATTCATAACCGGTGAGATGCGTTACGACAGGCAGCTGAAAAACACTGACAACATATTCATAGGACATTCGGAACGGCTGTTCCTGAACAGTGCCACGGTCAAGGGGCAGCTCGAGGGCAAATTTCCAGAAGTGGAGCAGATATGCCGCTATACCAGCACAACTCTTCTGGCAGGAATACCGATGTACCTGAAAGTAGGCGATCAGGAAATCAGGCAGAATGCCGGTATCGTCGACAGCTGCTTTTTCAATATGTTCACTTTTCCTCTCATTGCCGGGGATCCGGAAACCGCATTGGCATCGGCAAATTCCGTCGCGGTGTCGGAATCATTCGCTTCCACGTGGTTCAAGGACATGAATCCGATAGGACAGACTTTCACGTTGATGTCCGGTGAAAGGCAGGAAACAGTGACGGTAAGTGCCGTATTCAGGGATTTCAAGGAAACGGTATTCCCGGCCAATGACATATTCTACACATATGATCTGTTTGGACGATTGTCACCTGAACTCATGAACAACGGCAACGGTACGACAACTTTATTTTTCAGAATTGCAAATGACACCGACATTGATGCACTTTCCGAACGGATGGAGAATATACTGAAAAAGGAGGATATGCTCTATCTGTTCGACATGTTCCATGAATTCAGACTTTCTCCCTTCAAGGAGATACATTTTGCCATTCTGGACGAAAATGCTCCGTTCGAAGGGGTCATAAAGAAGGATTTCATAAGGATTTTCACGGCAGCCGGAATACTGCTGCTACTATTCGCATTACTCAACTATATATCGCTAACAGTAGCCCAGACCGGTTTCCGCGCACGGGAAATGGCAACCAGAAGGCTTCTCGGTTCATCAAGGAAAGATATTGTGCTCAGATATATGGGAGAAGCTTTTATCCTTACCGTATTGTCATTTGTACTTTCATTGTTTTTCTCGGAGCTGTTCTCCCGTCCTATGAGTGAACTTATCGGCAAGGAGGTGGATCCTCTTGCCGGAATGGGATTTTCCATGGCGCTATTCTGTTTCTGCCTGGTACTTCTCCTTGCCGTGTGCGCCGGTCTGGTGCCGGCACTGGTTGTCTCCAGATTCAGGCCTGTGGATATCGTGAAAGGTGAATTCTCAAGAATGAGCAGGATGACTCTCGGAAGGATATTCATCATTGTCCAGAATACTGTGGCCATTGCATCGCTTTCCATCTCCCTTGTCATGCTTCTTCAGATAAGATACATGTGTGAGAAACCTATGGGATATGAAAGGGACGGGCTGATAAGTGTAGTGGGAGCCGGAAAGTCTTCCGAATACTTTGTGGATGAACTCAGACAGCTTCCGTGCGTGGAGAACATAGGATGGCTTCAGTGGAATCCTATGGGAGACTCCCACAGCGGCCAGGGATTCCAGATAAATGGAGAAACAGTGCATTTCGACATGTATTTCGGTGACCGGGCGGCCTTTGACATACTTGGCTTCGAGGTTCTTAGACAGAATGCGGAACCAGTCAACCAGTCCGCATGGCTGACAGAGAGTGCCATGAGATCTCTCGGACTTGATTATGGCGCGACGGCTATCGAACTGGACGGAGGGAGCATGATACCTGTGTGTGGCATTATCAAGGATTTCACGAAAGGAAACGCTCAGAGCGTCAACAACAGCGAATTCGCCCTCTGTTACTGGATAAAGGAAATGGAACAGGAATCTGATTTCAGGATACTGAGGGAACTTGTCATAAAGGCGAATGGCGATACCCGTGATGCAGAACGGCAGATTCGTGATTTCTACCTCTCAAAGGGCATAGGCGAGGATGAAATGCTAGTACAGGACTATAACAGGATAAACAGGAAACTCTACTCCGGCGAGGACATGAATCTGAAACTGATTTCAGTGTTTGCGGGACTTATACTGGTTCTGTCTTCTCTTGCAATGGTCGCGATGAGCACCTATTACGGTAAGCAGCATGCTGCCCACACAGCTGTGAAGAAGGTTTTCGGGTGCAGCAGAGTAAGGATATATCTTGACACGGCCAGGGGCTTCATCATGTCGGTGGCCATTGCCGCCGTCATGGCTGTTCCTATCGGCTATGTTGTCTCTGACATGTGGCTCGGAAACTATTCCTACAGGGTAGGAAACAGCATTTTGATTTATCTCGCCTCGGCCGCTGCAGTAATGTTGCTGGCACTTGTTTCAATTACATGGCAGACATTCCGTCTGATGGATACGGATCCGGTAAAGGTCCTGAAGAACGAATAGTATGGAAAGATAAAGCGGAAAAATGGTCTGACCGAAGCATTTTCTTATTAGATTTGTCCTATCATGCGGAAAAATGAAGGTAAAATATTGGTCGTTGATGACAATGAAGGTATAAGATCTGCGCTCGGGATACTTCTTCCGATGCATTTCGGGGATGTAGAGCTCATATCTTCACCGAAATCTCTCATATCTTCCATTTCCAGATTCCGTCCGGATGCCGTGCTGCTTGACATGAATTTCAACAGAGACATGAATACAGGCAATGAGGGGCTGTTCTGGCTTTCGGAAATCAGATCGCATTACCGGAATCTTCCGGTTATATTGTTCACTGCATACGCCGATATCGCACTTGCTGTGGAAGGAATGAAAAGGGGAGCTTTCGATTTCATAGTGAAACCATGGGACAACGAACATCTGGTATCGGTGCTGGAAAAAGCGGTAAGGTCAGTATCAAGACAAACGGGTAATGCAGGCAGACCGGAAACCAATGTCATGAGGTGGGGAAACGGAGTGAAAATGCTAGGAATCAGACATATGGTCGAACGGATTGCACCTACAGAGGCGACAGTCCTCATCACAGGAGAGAATGGTACCGGAAAGGATCTCCTTGCAAATGAGATACACCGGCTGTCTTCCAGAAGTTCCGGTCCGATGATCTGTGTCGATATGGGAGCAGTTACCGACACCCTTTTTGAAAGTGAGCTCTTCGGACATGTCAAAGGAGCTTTCACTGATGCCAAGTCCGACCACAAAGGCAAGTTCGAACAGGCTGAAGGGGGGACTCTTTTCCTGGATGAAATCGGCAATATCCCTCTGCACATGCAGGCCAAGCTGTTACGTGCAATCCAGAACAGGACGGTTACCAGAGTAGGAGGTACCGAACCTGTTCATGTGGATATAAGGCTTATATGCGCAACTAATATGGATCTTCCCGCAATGGTTGCGGGAGGACGGTTCAGGGAAGATCTGTATTACAGGATAAATACGGCGGAGATATGTCTGCCTCCTCTCAGGGAACGAAAGGATGAGATTATTCCGCTGGCCGAGCTTTTTTTGGCAGAATTCGCATCCAAATACGGCAGGGAAGCGGACGGATTTACGGATGAAGCCATCGATGCCATGATGCGGTGCCGTTGGGGAGGAAACATAAGGGAATTGAGAAATGTCGTGGAAAGGGCGGTGATCATATCGGATGGAAAGGACATCGGAACGGAAGAACTTTCTGTTTCCGCGTCTGCGGATGATGACATGGAGGAAAACGGTTCCCTTGAAGAGATGGAAGAAAAACTCATACGTTCAACGATGAAGAAACATGAAGGCAATCTTTCCATGGTTGCAAGGTCATTGGGTATAAGCCGTCCCACTCTTTACGGGAAACTGAAGAAATATAATATTTGAGAGCATGCATTATTTCTGGATATCGCTTTCCGCAGCGGCACTCACATTTGTCGTCACGACATTATGCCTTTCTGTAAGGACAAGAAGAAAAATTTCATATATGCTCGATGCCTTGGAGGATAATGAGACAAATTTCAGATTCCGTGAAGACGTGTTCTGGAACAGAAAGCTCAACATGACGCTTAACAGGATAAAGACTTTGTATTCCAGGGAAAGGGAACTCCTCCATGAACAGGAACGTTATTATGGTACAATGCTGGATATAGTGAGTACCGGTATCCTCGTCTCGGAAACCTCCGGCAATACGGTGACATATACCAATTCCGCTGCACTCAGGCTTCTCGGACTTTCATCGCTCTCGAGCCTGAGACAGCTGAAAAATATTGACTCCGGACTTTACGGAGCTTTTGTCTCGGCATCGGAGGGCAAGGAGGCCGAAGTCACTTTCATTAATGACATGTCATCTAGGACAATGTATCTCAAACCTGCAATTGCAGTCATAGGAGGGCATGAAATGACAATCATATCATTCAATGACATAAGCCGTTCAATGAATGATATGGAAGCAGAATCATGGACAAAACTTGTCCGTGTCCTGACTCATGAAATCATGAATACAGTCACTCCGATATATGCTCTGAGTGATGCTCTTGTCAGATATGCCGACAAATACGGACACTCCGGAAAGCTTGCCGGAGCAGGAATTCCGGATCTTAAGGCGAGCCTTGAGACAATTTCTTCATCGGCAAAAGGACTGATAAGATTTGCCGATACATACAGAAGCCTTATGCATATTCCGGAGCCTTCAAGACAGGTGGTATGGCTACGCGACATAGTAAACCGCGTAATGAAACTGACAGAACATCAGATTTCCGAAGCCGGAGCCAAATGCGTATATTCCGAAAGGTCCGATGACATAATGCTCTATGCAGATGAAGGACAGATATCGCAAATCATGGTCAATCTTATAAGGAATGCGCTGCAGGCGGGTGCATCGACAATAGAGATTTCAGCGGTGATTACGGCGGATGAAACCGTTGTGGTCGATGTCGCTAATGACGGTGAACCTGTTCCGGAAGAAAAAAGGGAAGAGATATTCATTCCTTTCTATACAACGAAGCCCTCCGGTTCCGGCATAGGCTTGAGCCTTTCCAGGCAGATGATGCGGAAGCACAACGGAACATTGCTCTTACTTTCGGGAACGGGCAGCAGGACGGTATTCAGAATGATATTCAGATAATATCATATTCTGAAAAATTGTATTAATTTCGCGCTTTACAAAATTTTGCCGATGAGTTTGCATAAATCGATATTATCTGTGTCTGTGTCTGCCTGTTTAGTATGCGGATGCAATTCCGGTGTATTCATTGAGGATTTCATGCCTGATGTTCCGGAGAAAGTCCATTTGGCTTACGGAACGCCGGTAAAGATAACTTTCATGTCTGACAACTGGGAACTTAAGGAAGTCAGACCTTTCGGTACAGGCAAGATATGTGATTTTGAAGGAAATGAAACCGGACGCCACCTCCCTTTCGAAAAAGGAGAGTTGGCCAGGGTTGCTTTCAGCGATGGCTTTACTATGTTCCATATTGACAAGCGGAACGGAAGGGAACTGGAAATTGTCGTTGATGAAAATCTCCGTAATGAGGACAGCCGTATATTTTTGGTTGTCGGCAATGAATATGACAGTAAGGAGATTGAAATTTCTTTGGGAATGTCACCGAAATACAAGATTGATTCCATCAGGTATGTGATTGATGAAGAGGATATGGACGATAATTCCTATGTGCACGACTATGGCGCGGAACAGGTCGGCGGTGCCATAATAGACAACAGGCATTCAGGGGATGATGTCTCATTCGGCTTTTTCCCTTATGACAAATCATACAGGAAAGTTTTGTGGACAACCGATAATTTTTCGGATATCCTCAATATGATTTATTATTTCGGTGAAGATTATCCGGAGGTCGAGATTCCGGACTATAAGGATGGAAAATTGGTAATGGCGGGTACAAGTGCAGTGTTCTGCCGGGACGGTCATTATGATGCCGGGCTTGACAGGAATTTCAGTTTCATGGTGAAGATCCCACCCGGAAAATGTCAGCAGATAGACGTGTATAATTCACTTCAGGAATACTATGTAAGATATACGATGCATGCTTCGGTTCCTGAAACCGGCAAGAAACTTACTATCGGGGGCTATATCAAATGCAGCAATCCGTATGATTATTTTTTTACCAGAAGTGATTATGAGGAGAATGCCGGTGAGTGACAGAAAATACAGTATGAAAGTCTATTGTCTCCGTGTTTTTCTGGTATCAATCCTTCTCATTTGCTTTTACGGTCTTGATGCCCAGACAATACATCATATAGGAGCTGATTTCTCTCCGTCATATGTCTTTCCTACAAATCCTTTTTTCAAGGGTACTCTGACGGGAAAGCCTGTTAGGGAAAGCATGTCTGCCCATATCAAGTACGGGTTTCAGTTCTGCTCGTCAGGAAATACGGGAAAAATGTATCCTTATGCCATTCAGGGAATAGGAGTGGCATACAATACTTTTTTCAACAATGCTGAAATAGGAAATCCGGTGGCATTATATGTGTTCCAGACATCACGTATCGTTACTGTCGCTCCCGGTCTTTCCCTGGATTATGAATGGAATTTCGGTGCGTCATTCGGATGGACACCTTATGATCCTGAACATAATCCTATGAATGTTGTTGTCGGTTCGAAGGCGAATGCCTATATAAATCTCGGTTTTCTGCTGAACTGGCAGATAACGCCCGGACTCAATCTCAGGGCCGGTCTTGGGCTAAGTCATTTCTCAAACGGCAACACAGGTTTTCCGAATGCCGGCGTCAATACTGCAGGCGGAAGAGTCGGTCTGACAGGAAGTTTCGGGAGATTTGGTCCCGTAAGGAAAATTCCGGAAAACTGTTTTACAGGCGGGGATGCCGGAGCATCGTGCAAATTTGAAATTCCGAAAGTTACCTATGACCTGATACTTTATGGAGCGACAAGAAAAAGAGTTCTTTTGTGGGATGATATGGATCCCTATGTGACTCCGGGAAATTTTGCCATTGCCGGACTGAATTTCAATCCACTCTACAATTTCAACAGATATTTCCGTGCCGGGCTTTCACTGGATGCACAGTGGGATGAAAGTGCGAATATCCAGTCGCATATTGCCGGAGAATATACCCCGTATGAGGATGTCCGTTTTTACAGGCCTCCGTTCATAGAGCAGTTTTCGCTTGGACTTTCAGCAAGAGTGGAAGTTGTGATGCCTATTTTTGCAATAAATCTCGGCATCGGACGTAATATCATTTGCCGCGGAAAGGATACGGATTCCTTTTATCAGACATTTGTACTCAAGACCAATGTGACACGCAACATTTTCCTTCATGTAGGTTATCAGTTGTTCCGTTTCAGGGAACCGAACAATCTGATGCTTGGCATAGGTTACCGTTTCAATACAAAATAGATGATTCAATGCTTCAGGATATGAGAACGAAGATAAGAAAGATTGTTTTTTTATGCCACGGAAACATATGCAGAAGTCCGATGGCAGAATATGTGATGAAGCATATTGCCGCACAGTCCGGAATGGGTGGAGAATTGCAGATAACTTCGGCTGCCGTTTCTGATGAAGAAAGTGGAAATCCGATATACCCGCCTGCACAGAGAAAACTCAGGGAAAAGGGAATTCCTTTCGGACAGCATTCAGCTCACAGGATATCAAGGCAGGAATTTGACAGGAATGATCTTGTCATAGTGATGGACCGTTCGAATCTCAGATGGCTTTCCAGTATAGTGCCAGGCTGCATGGAGTCAGGAAAGGTACATCTGCTGATGGAATATGCAGGAAAAGATTCCGATGTGGCGGATCCATGGTATACGGGTGATTTCGAGACCACATTCCGTGATGTACTTGCCGGTTGTGAAGGTTTGTTGAAAACGTTGATATGATGAAACTGATCGTAATTGATTCTTGCATGAGGGAAGAATCACGTACTGCCATGATTCTGAAACCTGTTCTCGAATGTCTGTCTGACAAGTATGATATCGAGGTGCTGGATGTGAACTCGCTGTCCTATCCTCCGGTAAGTCCCGAGATACTTAGGGAAAGAAACAGCGGACATGTTCCGGAAGATGTGGTAGCCACAGCAAGGAAAATCGCTTCTGCTGACAGACTGGTAATTGCCGCCCCATTCTGGGATATGAGTTTTCCGGCAGCGCTTAAGGCGTTTTTTGAAAATGTTTCGCTTTTCAATGTGACATTTACCGATGACGGCCATACCTGTTCGGGGTTGTGCAGATGCCGGAAGGTTTTGTATCTGACGACAAGGGGTATGAATATCAGAACAGGAGACCCGGTAGAGCAGGGGAGTCCGTATATCAGGGCACTGGCTTCATTATGGGGACTTGGAGAAGTCATCACGGTCGCTGCAGAGAATCTGGATTACTGCACACCGTCAGAAGTGGAAGGCAGAATCCGCAAAGCGGTCAGCGAAGCACTGGATATCTGCCGTTATTTTTAAGAAATTTAATTTTGAGATTATGATAATGGCTACTACACCTTAGGTAGTAGGACGAAAGATTGTGGAATGCAAAGGGGTTGTATTCGGGGAAGTTGTTTCCGGCGTGAATTTTATCAAGGATTTTGCCGCAAGTATCCGTAATATAATAGGCGGCCGTTCCGGCTCATATGAAAATGAACTGGTGGAAGCCAGATCATCGAACCGGCGGGAGTATTGCAATCTTGATTACTCCGTCAAGCCTGTTTTCGAATATCCTGTATGCTTCATCTATTTCATTCAGTCTGAATCTGTGTGAAATCAGTGGGGTAGTATCTATTTTTCCTGCTTCGATCAGGCTGAGTATATCTCTGCAATCGGAGCCGTCTACTCCTCCAGTCTTGAATGTGAGGTTCTTGCCGTACATTTCCGGGAGTGGCAGCATCTGCGGCTTGTCGTACAATGCGACTATCGTCACTGTCGCATTTGGACGGGCTGATTCCCATGCAAGTCTGAATGTATCATCTCCTCCCGCCGCCTCTATTACGATGTCGGCTCCGCCGTGTCTGCTGTTTTCCTTGACGAAACCGAGACATTTGTCCGGTGTCGTGACAAGGACGTCCGGATAGTGCTGTTTTATGAAGGCTGCACGTTCCCCGGACTTCTCGCACATTATTATCTTTTCAGGCTTTTTCAGGGAAGCACAAAGCATTGTGCATATCCCAGTAGGGCCACCTCCGATTATCAGTACCGTATCTTCTTCGGTTATATCGGATATCTTTGCCGCCCAGTAACCGGTTGCCAGTATGTCGCCGGAGAACAATGCCTGTTCATCGCTTACTCCTTCAGGAATACGGCAGAGGCCGGTATCTGCATGAGGAACTCTGACGTATTCCGCCTGTCCTCCGTCGATACGGCATCCGAGTGCCCATCCTCCATCAGGATCCGTACAATTGTTTACATATCCTTTTCTGCAAAAGAAACATTCTCCGCAGAATGTTTCTACATTGACGGCAACCCTGTCACCGGGGCATATCCCTTTTACTTTGTCGCCGACAGATTCTACGATTCCGACCATTTCATGACCGACCGTGATTCCTGGAACTGCGCGCGGAACGCTTCCATGCATGATATGAAGGTCGCTTGTGCAGATGCTGCCGAGTGTGACCCGAACTATCGCATCTTTCGGGTCCATTATGACGGGACGCGGCTTTTCTACCAGTTCGAAATGTCCCTGTGCCGTATATGTATATGTCAACATTGCAGAATGTGGTTTTCTCCTGTTTATAACAAGTCTTGTTTTTTATACTTGCAAATATATTCTTTTTTTCATGGAATGCCATTCCAATATCTGACTCTCAATCTGACCGTTTTATCAGGATGTATTTCATATTATAAGTTAATTGTCGCGATAGTGGAGAATGTTTAATAGAATAATGGCTGATTCTGACGTTTTGTAATTTGTGTGCCGAATCGGTATAAAATGGATGCCGCGCGGATTCCAAAAAGAACAAAATACTTTAAATTTGCACTCTACTTCAATTAAAATACATATGGACGGGAAATTGAGATTTACAAAGATGCACGGACTTGGCAATGACTACATTTATGTCAATGTCATGGAAGAGAGGGTTGATTGTCCGGAAAATCTGGCCGTACGGATCAGTTCCCGACATACAGGAATCGGCTCGGACGGTCTGGTTCTTATCGGACGCTCTGAAGTCGCGGATTTCAGCATGAGGATATTCAATGCCGACGGTTCCGAAGCATACATGTGCGGCAATGCCAGCAGATGTGTAGGCAGATATCTTTATGAAAAGGGTTATTCGGCTTCCAAGGAAATAAGTCTGGAAACGCTTGCCGGGATTAGAAAACTGAGTCTGACAACGGATTGTAACGACAGTAACGTAATATCGGTGACTGTGGATATGGGAGCTCCGGCAATTTCCGGAAATGTCATCCTGTCGGACTATTTCAATGAAAAACTTAATTTCAGTTACACTGAAGCGCTTGCTCTGTCGATGGGAAATCCGCATCTGGTGATATTTGTAGATGAAACTCCTGGCATGCTTCCCGAGCAGTTCGGCCGTTTCATTGAAAAACTTCCTCTTTTCCCTGACGGTACGAATGTGGAATTTGCAACATTAACCGATACCGGTAAAATAAGGATGAGGGTTTGGGAGCGTGGCTCGGGGGTAACTCAGGCCTGCGGTACAGGTGCGTGCGCCACGGCTGTCGCTGCCAGATATTTTGCTTCCGGAGAAGGACCATACGAGATCATAATGGATGGCGGTACTCTGAATGTGGCATTTTCGGATGAAGGTCATGTACTGATGTCCGGTCCTGCCGAATTTGTTTTTGAAGGTGAAATGATAATTTAAAAGTTATAGTTATGTCGCTTGTTAATGAGCATATTATGAAACTTCCTGACAGTTATCTGTTTTCGGAAATTGCAACAAAAGTCAATATTTTCAAAGTTACTCATCCTTCACGCAAACTTGTCAGTCTTGGTATCGGAGATGTTACGAGACCATTGCCGGCAGCATGTATAGAGGCAATGCATTCCGCAGTTGATGACATGGCTTCAGCCGAGAGGTTTCATGGTTACGGACCCGAGCAGGGCTATGACTTCCTGATAGATGCTATAATAAAGAATGATTATCTGTCCAAGGGAATATTTTTCACACCAGGTGAAATATTTGTGAATGACGGAGCAAAAAGTGATACCGGCAATATAGGAGAGATTCTCAGGTGGGACAACAGCATGGGGGTCACGGATCCGATATATCCGGTGTATATCGACAGCAATGTAATGTGCGGACGCGCCGGTGAACTTATGCCTGACGGCAAATGGAGCAATGTAAGCTATTTCCCGTGTACAGAAGAGAATGGTTTTATACCTGAATTGCCCGATAAAAGGATAGATGTGATTTATCTATGTTATCCTAACAACCCTACGGGGACAGTCCTGACAAAACAGGAATTGAAAAAATGGGTCGATTATGCTTTGGATAACGATACATTGCTTTTGTTCGATTCGGCATATGAGGCTTATATTCAGGATGACAATATACCTCATTCCATCTATGAAATCAGAGGGGCAAGGAAATGTGCGATAGAGTTCAGGAGCTTTTCCAAGACTGCCGGTTTCACGGGTGTCAGATGCGGCTACACTGTTGTGCCGAAGGAATTGACTGCCGCGACATTCTCGGGTGACAGGGTCCAGTTGAACAAGATCTGGAAGCGCAGGCAGAATACAAAGTTCAATGGTGCGAGCTATATATCCCAGAGAGGTGCTGAAGCTGTGTATTCTCATGATGGGAAACTTCAGGTCAAGGAGATAATTTCTTCTTATATGAAGAATGCCTATATGATGAGAAACCGGATGAAACGCATGGAACTGGATGTGTACGGAGGAGCTAATGCTCCATATCTGTGGGTCAAGGTTCCACAGGGCATGACTTCATGGAAATTTTTCGACAGACTTCTGTATGAAGCCGGTCTGGTAGTCACGCCAGGAGTAGGTTTCGGGCCGAGCGGAGAAGGGTTTGTCAGGATGACTGCTTTCGGAACTTATGATGACTGTCTCGAAGCTATGGAAAGGCTGGAGTCATGGATGGAGAGTCTCTGATATACTATGTTTTCAATATATAGTTTTTGAAATGATTTGTGCTATCTTTTCCAGATATTTCCGGTCCGTCTCGTCAAATTCATCTGTCCTGTCGCTGTCAATGTCGAGAACACATTTTATTTCATTTCCTGCAAAGACAGGGACTACTATTTCTGATTTGGAAAGTGAACTGCATGCTATATGTCCGGGAAATTTTTCGACATCCGGAACCAGAATAGTTCTGGCATTTTTCCATGCTGTACCGCAGACCCCTTTCCCTTTGCCGATCCTGTAGCATGCAATGCTTCCCTGAAAAGGTCCGAGTATCAGTTCTTCGCCTTTTACGATATAAAAGCCGCACCAGAAAAAACCGAATGCATCTTTCAATGCCGATGATGCATTTGAAAGGATGCTGACAGAATCCTGCTCTCTGTCCATGAGAGATTCAAAGATTTTGATGAATGAAAGGTACCTTTCTTCTTTTGTTGCTGATTCTTCAAGATTCAAATTGAACATATCATATATATATTATTGTTTTTCCCTGAAAATGAAATAGTCCGGCAAACTGAGACCGTTTTCGGAAACATGTTCGAGCATCCGTTTTTTATCAGCAATCATTTTTTTTGCCGCAGACAGGTGTTCCCTGTATGTTTTCTTTGCAGCCTTGTTTTCGGACCTGAACCTGGCTTTCTTCAATGTAGTCGCGAGTGGTTCCGATTCGGTCAGGTAATAGGCTGCGGCAGCCTTCATCCTTTCCCTGATATGGCTGTCGTTCATGAAATCTTCCGACGACCCGACCAGTTTCCCGTATTGTTTCGAAAAAGCAGTTGATACGGGCTTGAGCTCATTTTCCATAAGTCGTATCCCAGCGTTGATTTTAAGAGCAAGTTCAGATGTACCGGACTCCTCTTTTCCTGATATGGTATCCAATATTGCCTTGAAATGTAATTCCAGAGGGGTGAAATCGAAAAGCCCGTCTGCAGTCCTGCAGAAATAGTCTTTTTCCATTGAAGCCAGAAGTTTCTCGTCCGGTCCGTTTCTCCTGTTTTGTCTCATGAATTCCGATACCTTCATATCGTTTATCACTGATCTGGAGCTGATAGGGGAGTCCAGGACTATTCCTTCCAATGTACGGCATCTGCTCAATGCGACATAAGCCTGCCCGTGTGCAAAAGATGAGGCGGCGTCTATTATGACTTTTTCGAATGTCAGTCCCTGGCTTTTGTGGATGGTTATGGCCCATGCAAGTTTTACCGGATATTGTGTGAAAGTTCCTTCTATTTCCTCAATGACCGATCCGGTTTCCTTGTCCAGTACATATTTGGCATTTGTCCAGGTTTCCGGCTCAAGTTTGAAAACGATCTCATCATTTCCTTCACGGCATACTTTGATACCGTTGTCATCAATGGAGATGACTTTTCCGAGCATGCCGTTGTAGAATTCGGCATTTTCACTCCTGACATTTTTCAAAAACATTATCTGGGCACCTTCTTTCAATATCAGATTATCTTCAGTCGGAAAAGAGTATTCAGGAAAAGTTCCTGTTATTCTCGCCTTGAAGGAATGCTCCGTTCCGGGAAGCTTTGACATTTCCTTCATGTTTGTCTGGAGTGCGATATGGTTGTGCGTGGTCAGCTTTATATACTGTTTTTCAGTTTCCGGTTCGAAATCGGGCATGAATCTTTCATTAAGTCTTTCCAGCGTTTTCGCGTCACATTTGTCTGAACGGATCTTTTCCAGAATGTCTATGAATACGGCATCCGTCTGTCGATATATCTTCTTCAGTTCTATAACGATAAATGCGGATTGCCTGAGGGCATGGCTTGAAAAGAAATATATGCTGTCATAGTAATTCTGCAGAATCTTCCAGTCTTCCTCCTTCGCAACGGGAGGAAGCTGCTGCAGGTCTCCGATCATCAGGAGCTGGACGCCTCCGAAAGGCTTGTCAGGATTACGGTAGCGTCTCATGACGTTGTCAATGCAATCCAGCAGGTCTGCCCTTACCATGCTGATTTCGTCAATGACGATCAAGTCCACGTTCCTGATAACTTCAAGCCGTTCCTTACGGTAATGGTATTTGTATTTTCCTCCTCCTGAAGCAAGCAGCGAGGATTCCGGTATATATGGCGAGAAAGGTAACTGGAAGAAGGAATGTATGGTGACACCTCCCGCATTGATGGCTGCGATGCCTGTCGGAGCGAGGACCACCATCCTTTTTCTGCATTTTTCCCTGAGTTCATGAAGAAAATATGTCTTGCCCGTACCTGCTCTGCCGGTAAGGAAAATATTTACATCCGTATTCAGGATGAATCTGAGGGCCAGTTCTTTTTCTTCGTTAAGCATGCGGACATGTGATGTTTCTCCAAATTTATAATTAAATTTGCGGTTATGACAGCGTGCAATGAAATTTTTTAAACTAAATTATAATGAACGTGAATCATTTTCCGGAAAAGGAACTTTTTACCGTTGAAGAAAACGGTGTGACGGCATATGTGTCTTACAAGGTCCATGACGGCAAACTGGACATACTCCAGACCATTGTCCCAGAAGAAATTTCCGGAAGAGGAATAGCATCGGAGTTGGTTGCTGCGGCATATGCACATGCAAAGTCCGTCGGACTCAAGCCGGCTGCTACGTGTTCATATGCTGCAAAATGGCTTGAAAGACATCCTGACGAATTATAATGATCCGAATCTGGTATTTTTTTTGCTGGGCGGACGTGATGTATTAATAATTAGGGATAGTCGCGAAATAGACTTAAAAATACAATCAATTGATTGTCAATGTGATAAATATTTTGTATCTTAGTAGAGGAAAATAAAAATTCCTCCGAACGCCGTGGAAAAGTGCCTTTCGGAGGAAATGAGCAAAAAT
>CASGDV010000145.1 GCA_949300335.1 uncultured Bacteroidales bacterium
ATTTTTGCTCATTTCCTCCGAAAGGCACTTTTCCACGGCGTTCGGAGGAATTTTTATTTTCCTCTACTAAGATACAAAATATTTATCACATTGACAATCAATTGATTGTATTTTTAAGTCTATTTCGCGACTATCCCTAAAATATGATTAATGTTTATGAGAATTTGTTAATGCACGGATATGTAATCCTCATATTGTATGCTTTTCCCGTAGGCTTCATAAAAATTGAGGGAGAACTGTCTGAATTTCATTCTTGCCTTTACCGGATCTCCGAGGCCTACCAGTGAGTTAATTTCTACTTTCATCAGATCTTCGTTCAGGGGATCCGCGAGCAGGAGGACCTGTGAAATCTTGTAAGATACCATGTAGTCCGAATTTCCGAAGGCATCATTCATTACTTCTCCGTAGCTCTGCAAAATGCTTTCCTCGAATTCCGATTTGAAAATGTCGAGCCAGTCGAAGTTCTCCGATTTCAGAATCGAGCCCCTGCGCAGAAGCCTGACATACGGTCTTATCTTTTCATATCCGGAGATGTCGGTCAAGTCTGCTCCGAGTATGTCCATGTAATCGCATGAACATACCGACCAGTCTATCTCAAAGAACCATTTTCCGGAGGCATTCACAAGGTCAATTCCGTCTATGTCCGATAAAGCATCCCGAAGGTTCTTGATGGTGACCCCGCGTATGTTCTTGGATTTTGACAAATCCTTTTCAGGCCATATGATTGAGGAAATCTCGTTCGAGGATATGCCGTGTGACGTACTCCTGAAAGTATGGAAAAATATCAGAAGGAAGAGCTGTCTCAATTTGGAACTGAACAGGTATGTTATATCTTTCCCGTTCCGGTCAAAAGCAGTGAAATCTCCGAGAAGGAAGAACCGGTTGGAATATGTCTGTATTTCTTCGGTATTTTCTTCTGTAGGAACGGTCTCGGTTGTCTTATTCTCTTCCGTAGCGATGCCTTTACTTCTCTTTTTACCGGCCAAAATTATCACAAAAACACCGAGAACAATCATTCCAGCATACAGGAACAATATCCTTGAACTTTGATTTTCTTCTGTCTTTGTGTAAAGCGAATTGCCGGCAAGCGGAGTGGAAAGACGGTATATTTTTATATTTGAACTTTCCGGCGTCGTGAATTCCTGAAGTACGCAGATCAGACAATTGCTCTTCCTGCTTTCGAACAGATGTGCCTGTGTCGATATTTTCTGTGACAGGAAAGGAATGGAATCGCTGACTGCTTCACAGGTTCCGTCAGACCAGTTGAACTTGTATAGAACGAGGTTTGATTCAGGTTTGTACTGTGAATAGCAGAGCGTGTAGAATTCGTGTTCTTCCGGTCGCATTATCAGGTCGCGGCAAGGAACCATATCCCGTTTTTCAGGGTTGAAATTGAATACTTCGCTTATAGAATTATCCTTAAGGTTTATCTTGTAAAGGTCGTGGAAATATTTTCCACCGTCATCCTGACGACCTGTCTCATTTCCGTATCCTCCGTAAATGTAGACGTCTTCATTTTCACCGGAGTAGTCTATGCCTACGGAACTGTAGAAGCGGGGTTCGATAGGATCTCCGGAAAAAGATGTCGGTTTCCATGTGAAGTCTTCAAGATTCATGACGTGAAAGCAGTTGTGGTACTGCATCTTGCCATATCCCCCGAACTGATAGATGTTTCTGCATTCTTTGTCCATGAATGCAGAATTGTGATGATATCTAGATCCTAAATCAGAACTACTGACGTTTGTTAGCGAATCTTTCTTGAAATTGTATTTCACTACAGTTTCACGGGCACCTGTAATTTTTAGATTATTGAATAAAATCAAGTCTCCTGTCTTTTCAATGTACTGATAATTCTCACCTCCTCCTTTGATAAAACGGAATCTGTTTTTGAATAGATTTTCTTGGAACTGTAACTTATCAGTGCTGATGTCATATATGTATGTTCGAGTTGAGGTGTAAATATATATGTGGTTTTCAGAAGAATCTAAATACACGGCAGCTATTTCCTTTTCCGGGAATTCTCCTGTCTTTGTCCAGTTGAAGTGTGTCTGGTATAGCCAGAACGGATTGTTGACTGTTCCCAATGCCTGCCCTTTGGATGTATGGGCGACATTGCCGGAAGACTCGTCAAGAGGGAAAAAATATTCTTTCTTATCGGCACTGTATTGCAGGTTTCTTATTGCAAAAGGGAAAAGGTCGAGGTAATGGTCGCAGACTCCGAACACGAATTTCACCTTTTCATTTTTTTTGAAAAATTGTTTTGCTTCGCTTTTTGAAGAAATGCTGACATCGTCTATGCTAAGAGATGCTGCTCTATCTTCGGTATCAAGCGACAGATGGACTGTATGCCAAATTCCTTTTTCTATTAGAGAACGGTGTATCGGAATTACAAGTTTTTGTCCAGTCCTGCTGATGTTCAGATTGAAGTATATGGAATCTGATTTTGTCAGATCCTGTGTGACTATCAGGTTGAATATTTCTTCATTGTCGTTCTTGCATGTGAGAATATGTCCGATTGAGTAAGATCCGTATAGACTTATTTCAAAAGCAATCCTCAGAGAATCTTTCGGAAGATACTGCATTTTATTGAACACATTATACGAAGTCCTTTCCGAAATGTTCCTGTCATTTCCGTAAAATGACAGACCGCCCAATGCCATGTCATGTGCTGATGTCATGTTCAAGGCTATAGTAAGAAAGGTAATAATATACAGGACAATTCGCATAATTTCTCAAAATATCCGTACAAATATACAAAATTTTAATGGTGGCATGGCATAATTGCAAGCAGTTCCGAGATTATTTAGGATTCGGGCTAATACCCAATCAATTATAAATATTTTAATGGGCTATGTCAAAACGGATATTCTGGCATAGCCCCGCATACTGCAAGTCTGGAATGAAAATGATCAGAACTCTACGACATTGTAGTCTTTTCTGTAGCGTTCAAGTTCTTCCGTAAGCCCTTTTGTTATCTCGGAAGTACCTTCTTCCCCGTAAATGTTGTTAACCTCGCAAGGATCTTCCTGCAGGTCATAAAGTTCCCATTTGTCTATGTCATTGCCCTTGTCCTTCTGCTTGCCTTCTCCGTAAAAATGTATGAGTTTGTATCTTCCGTCGAAGACTCCGTCATGTCTCCTTACCATATGCACGGCAGGATAGTCATAGTAGTGGTAATATAATGTATTTCTCCAGTCTTCAGGTTCTTTGCCTTCATTCCTGAACAGCTCGGTGAGGCTTCTTCCTACCATCCATTCCGGTTTTTCTATTCCCGCTATGTCGAGATATGTAGGAGCATAGTCTATGTTCTGTACGAGAGCATCGCATCTGGTACCTTTTTTCTTCATCATTTTCGGGAAACGGACAATCAGCGGAGTGCGGAATGATTCCTCGTACATAAAGCGCTTGTCGAACCATCCGTGTTCTCCCATGTAGAATCCCTGGTCGGATGTATATACGATTATCGTGTTTTCCGTAAGTCCGTTTTTGTCAAGATAGTCCAGGACCCTTCCTATCTGGTCATCAAGTGACTTGATGCATCTTACGTAATCCTTTATATATCTTTGGTATTTCCATTTCACCAGTTCCTCTCCGCTGAGATTTCTGTCTATCATTTTGAGGTTTTCATCATCATAGGCCTCGTCCCATGCCTTTCTTTCCTCCGGAGTCATCCTGTCCAAAGCCCTTTTCCAGTCCCTGACAATCCACGGAGTCTTGTCCTTGTCCTTCAACTGGTCGACCTTCAGGTCATATGACCAGGACATATCCTTTGCAATGGACATTTCCTGGGTGGAAGCCGCTTCTCTTCCTTCATAGTCGTCGAACAGGGTTTCAGGATATGGGAATTCCACGTCATCATAAAGGTTGAGGTATTTTGGTTCCGGCATCCAGTTCCTGTGTGGAGTCTTGTGGTGAAGGAGAAGACAGAAAGGTTTGCTTTTGTCCCTGTTGTCAAGCCATTCGAGCGAATAGTCTGTTATCAGAGTGGAGGCATATCCTGATTCCTTTATGTATTTTCCGTCGGTATCCTTTGTTTTGAATTCCGGATTATAATAGTCTCCCTGTTCGAAAAGGATTCTGTAATAGTCGAAGCCTTTGGGATCGCAGTGGAGATGCCATTTACCGATTATTGCCGTCTGGTAGCCGGCTTCCTGCAGCAGTTGCGGGAAAACTGTCAGCGTCGTGTCAAATCCCGGACCTAAAGTTTCCTGTCCGTGCATATGGCTGTACATTCCAGTAAGCAATGTAGCCCTTGATGGGGCGGACAATGAGTTTTCGACATAGCCGCGTGTGAACAGCATGCCTTCCCTTGCGAGACGGTCAAGGTTCGGGGTAGGGGCCAGTTGTGATATAGGATGCCCGTAAGCGCTTATTGTCTGGAATGAATGGTCGTCTGTCATGATATGTATGATGTTCGGCCGGTCCAGTACCTGTTTGTTTCCGTTGCATGATATAAGTGCCGTGCCTCCGAGGAGTATTGCCGGCAAAGCAATTGATTTTTTTATGGTGCGATATTTTTAAATGTTGCTTTCCGATAGTGAAAAAGGACGGGAATCCGCAGCCCAGTTCTTGTCAGGCTCCGGTCCCATGACAAATTCAAGTGTACCTCCGGCCATTATCTGGTCATGTGTTATGAAAGATTTGTCGAATATCTTTCCGTTCAGAGTGGCAGACTGTATATAGATGTTTTCTGTCGAATAGTTCCTGGCCTTTACTGTGAATTTTTTCCCGTTCTCGAGAGAAATCTCGGAAGTTTCGAACATCGGACTGCCTATTATGTATTCTCCCGTGCCCGGGCATACCGGGTAGAATCCAAGTGCGCTGAATACGTACCATGCGGAAGTCTGGCCGTTATCCTCGTCTCCGCACAATCCTTTCCCGTCACTGATGCCGGAATGGTAGAGCTTGTCGGTAATTTCATGGATTTTCTGTTGTGTCTTGTAAGGGACTCCCGCATAGTTGTAAAGATATACCATATGCTGGATAGGCTGGTTTCCGTGTGCGTATTGTCCCATGTTACCGGCAATCATTTCCTTCATTTCATGAATCATACCATGCCTTTTCCCGAGGCCGACTGTCGGTTCGGCAACAAAGACGGAGTCCATCATTTCTATGAAGTTTTCCCTTCCTCCCATGAGTTCAATCAGTCCTGCCGGGTCATGGAATACGCACCAGGTCCAGTGCCATGCACTTCCTTCCGTGAAGTCCGGTCCCCACATGTCGGGAGAGTAGTTGTCTGACCATATGCCTTTGCTGTCTTTCGGACGCACGAATTTGATGTCCTTGTCGAATATGTTCCTGTAGTTGAAGGCCCTGTTGCGGTATTTGTCCACAAGTGTCTCCGGCTGTCCCGTCATTCTGGCGTATTCGGATATGCAGAAATCATTGTATGCGTATTCAAGTGTCCGTGATACGCTTTGTCCTATTCCGGCGTCACAAGGCACATATCCGTGTACTGAATATTCGAATGCACCTTTCCTTCCGGTTGCATTGGGACCTTCATTTTCGGCACATTTCAGAATGGCCCTGAACATCCTGTCCTTGTCGTAGCTGCCTATTCCCTTTGCCATGGCATCCGTAATGACGGATACCGAGTTCTGACCTATCATGCAGTCCTTGTAGGCAGGGCTGAACCATTCCGGGAGCCAGCCGCCTTCATCATATATGTTCAGAAGGGCATCCATGAACTCGGAACTCATTGACGGTACCAGGATTGTAAACAGCGGATGCACCGCACGGAACGTATCCCAGAATCCGTTGTCCGCATACATCGGACCGTCATGTAGATTGCCGTCGAAAAATCCGTAGTGGATCTGTTTCCCGTCCTTGTCATATTCGTGTATTTTCCTAGGGAACAGCATCGATCGGTACATTGCCGTATAAAAAGTCCTTTGCTCGTCTTCGGTACCTCCTGTCACTTTTATTCTGGACAACTCACTGTTCCACTGTTTCCGCGCCTCGTCCTTTATTTTCTCGAGGCTTTTTCCTTCGAGTTCGCGGCTATAGTTGATTACAGCCTGGTCAAGACTTATGAATGAAGACGCGATCCTTACATTGACTTCTTCCTGATTTCCGAAAGATACGAACGCGGCAACCTTTTCTCCTTCAATGTTGTCGGAATTCTCGATTATCTTTCCGTCCTGGATTATCCCGAATCCGCTGATTTTCTTGTCGAAGGAAATGATGAAATGAGTGGCAAAATTGTCCGGCAGGACAGTATTGTTGTTGTCTGCCCGGAAATTCGAGTAGCCGTAAATCCTGTTGTTCTGTATGTCGATGGCGACTTTACCTTTCATCGGGAAACAGTCCAAAAGAACAATCGCATCATCGTTGCCGTCATAACCGAATCTGAATATGGCGCCGCTGTTGGTCGCGGACATCTCTGCAGATATGCCGTTCTCGAGAGCCACTTTATAGGAATAAGGAGTGGCAATCTCGTTTTCTCTTTTAAAACTGACAGCCCTGCTTTGCTGATTATATTCTGGTTCTCCTTGTTGAGGCATGATGGAAAAGCATCCGTAGTCGTTGATCCACGGGCTGGGCTGGTGTGTCTGCTTGAATCCCTGGATTTTCATATCCGTATAGACATATTGCCAGCCGTCTCCGTTTTCACGTGTCTGGGGCGTCCAGAAGTTCATGCCCCAGGGTACCGCCACGGCCGGATATGTGTTGCCGGTGGAAAAATCTCTTACGGAATTGCTTCCCTGAAGGGTGTTTACAAGGTTTACAGGTTCTTCCATATTGCCGTTGCAGCCAAATGCAACGGATAGAAGAGCAAGTGAGTGAATCCATTTACGCATATTCATCGCAGTTAATTGTTTTTCAGTACGTTTTTGTATAACAGTTTCATATATTCATCGGCATTGACCAGCCTGACATCATCGTCAAGCAGGCTGATGAATCTTACAACATCGTCGATGCCGTAACTCCATGCATGGACAACGACCGATGAGTATGAGTCGAGGCTATTCGGATCTGTCGGTGAGTTGTTTATTTTTTCAGCAATTTCCTCCAACGGATCCATAGGCAGCCATAGCCGGTATCTGAAAGCATGTACAGGTATGTTGCCTATCAGATATGAATCTCCTTTCCATTTCGCATAGTTGCTGTAATCCATATAGTATATTCCCTTGAGCCCGGGCATATGTGAAAGCATTTCACTTAGAACAGGCTTTTCTCCCGTATGGAAATCAAAGGTATCCATAATGACGCAATAATCCAAGCCTGCCTTTAAAAAAGATTCTGCAGCTTTTCCGGAGAAGTCTGCAAGATTTCTGTGTACGGAAGGATAAGTGTATCCCTGTCCCGATACGGCCCCTATGAAATAATTGTATTTCGGCCTGTTGTTCATATAATAGTTGTGAACAAATCCTGCGACATTCATTGCCTCCGGAGGGTACATCCAGTTCAAGGGATAGTTCCCGCATGCTTCATTCCCCATGTATTTCCTGTTTGATATACAACCTCCTATCGTCCAGTTAAGATTGTCTCCGTCACTCATCATTATCATCACATGATGGACATTGGAGGAATCTTTCCCGTCCCAGAATTTCTCTGCGGGTTTCTGACTTTCTACAGCTGCGGTTTGTGAGAAAAATGAAAGATTCATCGTATTGGCCGTCGGAACAGTATACAGACCGAAAGATGCTCCGAGGGCTACGTCTTTCAGTTCGTTATGGTACGGTGTTCCGAATCCGAACTTGGGCGAGTTCGGACGGATCAGCGAATAGAATTCTTTCATGAGTTCGGGATTGTCTTCGCAGACAGTACAAATGTATCTTTTTGCTATGGCCAGGTCTATCAGAGCTGCCGGTCTTTTGCTGTTGTGCTGTGTAATGGCATCCAGTGAATATTTGTCTATATTACTTTTTACATATTCCAGCAGCCAGTACTCATCTTTCCCTCTCACGTCAAATACCATTTCGGATTTCTTTCTCATGTACGGATACAGTTCGAGGATTCTTTCCGTCACAACAAATGCATCAAGAGAAGTGGCAACAGTCGCTCCGACGGCAAAATTACTGTAATCGCAAAGGACATATTTTTTCAGCTTTTTTTCGAACAGTCCGTAAGCCTCTTCCAATGATCCGACCTCTGTCGTGTTGACGGATTCAGATATGATCCTGTCTTTCCAGAAATTGTCTTTTTCCTGGATGTATATCCTGATTCCTTCGCGTGCAAGCAAGCCCTGTATGGATGACAAAGTGGGAGCTTCGTCTATGATGCTCCTGTCATATCGGCATATGTATATCTCTGTGTCTCCTGTGTAGCTGCAACTTGTGAAAAGGCAGATTATGGTAATCAACTTTACAAAAGAGAAAAGAGTCCCAAATTGTTTCATTCCTTGTTTTTTTATGCAAATAAAACAGGATGATATTAAAAGTAGGATTAAAATAAGATTAATTTCAGCAGTGTCGGTTTTCAGGGCTGCAGGACTCCGGATATAACTCCGCATCTTGACAGTCTTGCTGCGAAAAGTCATGTATTTCAGAATGCACATGTGAATATTGCCGTGTCACAACCTTCCCGAGCCTGCCTGCATACGGGACGTTATTCTCATAACAATGGCGTGGAGGCATTCAACCATACCTCTTTTGAAATACCGACACTGATGTCGGAATTGAGAAATGCCGGATATGTCCTGGGTGTTGCGGGAAAAGTATCCCACAGTACTCCTCATGCCGATTTTGAGTGGGATATTTCATATGAACAGAGAAGAGTCGGTCAGGGAAGGGATCCGGAGCGTTATGCGGAAGTGTTCCGGGAACTTATAACGGAGGCCAGAAAGAGCGGACGTCCGTTTTATTTCTGCGCCAATTCACATGACCCTCACCGACCTTTTCATGGATCGAAACCGGAGCAGCGAATGAAAGCGGAGGGAATCCCATATCCTGCTCCGACAAGGATTTACAAACCGGATGAAGTTGATGTCCCGGCATTTTTGCCTGATCTGCCTGGCGTTAGAGAGGAGCTTGCACAATATTACAGTTCCGTAAGGCGCCTTGATGACACTGTAGGTGCAATACTTGATGTCCTGAATGATGAAGGACTGGCAGAAAATACCCTGATAGTCTTTTTGTCGGACAACGGAATGTCCATACCGTTTGCAAAGACAAATTGTTATGACAATTCAACCAGAACTCCGATGTTGGTCCGCTGGCCCGGTGTTACCGAAGAGGGAATACGTGATGAAGAACATCTTGTCGCGGAAATAGATTATATGCCTACCGTTCTGGATATTTGCGGTATTGCCGTCCCGGACAATCTTGACGGAAGATCGCTGGCAAAGATACTTCAAGGAAAGAAAGACCGGCACCGGGATGTCGTTTTCACTCAGTTTTATGAAACTTCTGCCAGAAACAGGTATCCTATGTTCAAGGTCCAGACGGATGAATACATGTATATATTCAATCCATGGTCTGATGGAGAATACAAGTTCCAGAATGATTGCCAGGGAGGACCGGCTTTCCGGAGTATGGTCAATGAGTCCGATAAAAGTCCCGATATCAAATCCCGTGTGGATCTGTTCTGGTACCGTGTCAGAGAAGAATTGTATGATGTCAGGAAAGACAGGGATGCCTTGAATAATCTTGCCGGGGATGCCGGATATTCAAGACAGTTGAAGAAAATGAGGAAGATGCTCCTGGACTGGATGAAAAAGGAAAATGTTACGGCATATGATTGTCTCATGCAGCCTTATGATGAAGCCGT
>CASGDV010000146.1 GCA_949300335.1 uncultured Bacteroidales bacterium
CGAGTACTGAGCAGAGTCCTGACCGACAAAACCTCCATCAGAGACCTTTTCAAAGGTTCCGAAACTATCGAGGACGCGGATGATGAGACTGTTCAACTTCAATTTGATTTTAAGTTTTAAATTTTATTGGACACTAGTGAACAAAACGAATAAATGATGGTAATGAGGGACCTCAAAAATATCTTTGGGGTCTCTTTATATTATTATTTTCATTAGACATTCTTCATAAAAATCACATCAAACATCGAATTCATTACAATATCGAACATTCATGATATGATATTGGACAAAACAGTAAGTCACATATTCCATACCCCAAGAATACAACTGTAAAAAATACGTACTGCACATATATGATGATTCAAAATATTTAATACATTTGTAAGGTTATCCCGATACGGGACGGCATCAAAACTATGAAAAACACGCGCTGTATGTGCCGTTGAATATCTTCGATGTTTACGGTAAAAGGATTTATGTTTAACAATTCAATAATCAGTCTGCTAAGAGTCTGAGAGTTCATTGACAATATTTACTATCGGATTTCAAAAGAAACGTAAATTCAAATTCCATTTATCGTGGAATAACTATAGTTTCCCGACAGTCTATATTGCATCGCTTTGTTTTTAGCGGACGCCGGTTAGTCAGTATGAAAAAATTTTTATTTCTATTTGTTCTTATTCTCGGCTTTTCAGCGGAAGCCTTTGCACAGTCCTATACCTTGTCGGGAATGGTTTTGGACAAGGAAAGCGGGAAACCTGTCGAATTCGCTACAATACTGCTTACCCGGACCGAACAATGGGCGATTGCCGATGAAAACGGTGCATTCACTATCAGCAAAATACAACAGGGAACGAACGAGATAAGCATTTCATGCCTTGGCTATGTTACAGAAACAATGGAAATATCAATAACAAAGGATATTCCCGTATTTCGAATATACCTGAAGCCGGATAACCTGACTTTGGACAGTGTAGTCATCACAGCACAGGAAAACGAGAACAGTGCAACCACAAGCCGCACCATAGACAGAACGGCCCTTGACCATATCCAGATGGTGAACGTTGCGGATATTTCCGGCCTGCTTCCCGGAGGACAGACCGTCGATCCGAACCTGACAGCAGAACATATCTTCAATATCCGCGCCGGCGCCACTACGGAAATGGGAAACGCGTCTTTCGGAACAGCCGTTGAAGTGGATGGGGTAAGACTGTCGAACAACGCAAGTTTCGGCGACATCCGTTATGGCGTGAAAGGCGTCACTACAAACAATATTGCATCCAGCAACGTGGAATCCGTCGAAGTAATAACCGGAGTGCCTTCCGTCGAATACGGAGACATGACCTCCGGAGTCGTCAAGGTGAACACAAAAAAAGGAAAGACACCTTATATGATAACAATGTCCACAAATCCCAATACGAAACAATTTTCGCTCAGCAAAGGATTCGGACTTGGCAACACAAGAAAAGGAGCATCCAAAGGAGTATTGAACAGCAGTATCGAATATACAAAATCTATCAGCGACCTTGCCTCTCCATATACTTCATATGACAGGAAACAATTGACCCTGACATACAGCAACACATTCAACAACGGCATATTGTCAGCAATGCCGCTGAGATTCTCTGTAGGAGCGACAGGAAACCTCGGAGGCATGGATTCATCGGCCGATCCTGATACCTTCAAGGATACTTTCAATAAGGGACGGGACAATGCCATAAGAGGAAACTTTTCTCTAAACTGGCTGTTGAGCAGAAGTTGGATAACGAACCTCGAGCTGAACGGGTCCGTATCCTACAGCGACAAGCGCGAACTTGTAAGGACAAACTACTCCAGTTCATCCAGCACTGTCGCCCTTCACGGGACGTCGGAAGGCTATTTCGTCGGGAAAGATTATTCCGAGGACCCGGACGCTGCAATAATAATGATACCGCCGGGATACTGGTACAATACCATGGGAATAGACGACAGGCCGCTGAACTACAAGATAGCCTTGAAGGCGAATTGGGCAAAGCAGCTGGGAAATATCAACAACAAAATCAAGATAGGAGCCGACTGGTCTGGTGACGGCAACTTCGGCATAGGCGAATATTCCGAAGATTTTGCAACAGCGCCTACATTCCGTGAATGGAGATACTGCGATGTTCCTTTCATGAACAACCTGGCCGCATACCTTGAGGACAATATAACGATACCTATCGGAAAGACACGGCTGAATATCATTGCCGGCTTGAGAAATGACAATACATTCATAAGGAATTCGGTATACGGCACGACAAGCAGTCTTTCTCCGAGGTTCAACATGAAGTATACAATTTTCTCGCCCAAGGACAGACGGAAGAATACCGTCAAGGAACTATCGTTCAGGGGCAGCTGGGGTATGGCTGTCAAACAACCGTCCTTTTCGGTACTCTATCCTGAACCAAGCTATAACGATATACAGACCTTTTCCCCGACTTCGGCATCGGACGCATCGGCATACTACACCTATTATATACTTCCGCGTACAATCGAATACAATCCGGCACTGAAATGGCAGCGGAACAACATGTCGGAAATCGGGATGGACATAGACATAGACGGATACAGGATATCGCTTGCGGGATATTACAACAGAACTACCAATGCATATTACATCGCAAACAAATATGACAAGTTCGCATACAATTATACGAACACGAATGCTCTGGAATCCTGCCCTATACCTGTGGATAACAGAGGATACAATGTAGACAACAAGACAGGAATCGTGACGGTATATGACAAGACGGGAGCACTGCCGTCCTATGAACTGGCATATACGACAAAAGAAAGATTCTCTACGGGAAGCTATGCTTCGAATTCACCGTCTCCGATAACACGCTACGGTTTGGAATGGATAATAGACTTCAAGCGGATCAAACCTATAAACACGACAATCCGTCTCGACGGGTCGTTCTACTCATATTATGGTTTGGAAACGGAGATAAGACCGTATTATGCCGGGAACTGGCTCATGTCGGATTCAAGTCCGTACAGATATATAGGATACTACATCGAAGATTCGGGATCATCAAACGGAAGGGAATCACGGTCAATCAATACAAATCTTACGATAACGACCCATATTCCGTCTGTCAGGATGATTATATCAATGAAGATCGAGGCATCCCTTCTTTCATACAACAGGTATCTGAGCGAGGGAAAGAACGGCCAGCAGTGTACATACGTCATTTCCGACAAAAACGACATATTGTCCATTCAGGAAGGAGCGTCCATATACGACGGTGAACATTACACGGTAACATTCCCTCTTTATTACACAAGCTACGATGATCCGACACCGAGAAACTACCTGGAGGATCTCAAGGCCGCCCGCCAAAATGACCCGGTAAAATACAACGATCTAAGCAAAATGGCTACGGTAAACAATTTTCTGTACTATTTCAAGAAAGATTATATATCCCCGTATTATTCCGCAAATCTGAGTGTAACCAAGGAAATCGGGGACATTGCCTCCATCTCGTTCTATGCGAACAATTTCTTCAACAATCTCGGACAGGTATATTCAAGCAGAAGCGGGACTTATTCTTCTGTGATGTCATACGTACCGGCTTTTTACTACGGCCTCTCGCTAAGGCTGAAATTCTGAAATCAAATCCCCAAAACATATGTTAAATAAAATCTTTAAAGTTATGAAAAAGACACTATTATTAATCATCGCCATCATGTTCGCGGTCATATCCTGCGAAAAGACGAACAACAAACTCTCGACTGTGACAATTTCCGTACAGTCGGACAACAGTGAACTGGACATTGAAGGAATAGATGTCACTCTCAGGGATCTGAACGGTTCCACAAAATATGTGGAGACGACCGATGCATCGGGACAGGCTACGTTCACAGTACCTGGAGGTGCATATGAGGCATCCGCTTCAACCAACCTCGGAACAAAATTGTACAACGGAGTAAACACTTCGATAAATGTGACCTCAGGCAACGATGAAACATTCGTACTCAAACTTGAGGAAAGCAATGCCAGCCCAATAGTCATCAAGGAACTCTATATCGGAGGCTGTCCGAAAGATGATGCAAGCGGTACATTCTCCTATGATGCATATGTTATCCTATACAATAACACAAGTTCTCCTGTAGACGCCAGCGACGTATGCTTTGCATTCTGCTCACCTTTCAACAGCGGTTCCACAAGCAAATATCTGGTTGACGGAAAGCTCAGCTATGAAGCTGAAGGATGGCTTCCTGCAGGTTATGCCATCTGGTGGTTCGACACCAACGTTATTATCGAACCTTACTCACAGATAGTTGTATCTATCTTCGGTGCAATAGACCATACACAGACCTATTCGAATTCAGTTGACCTCAGCAATGGGGAATACTACTGCATGTATGATCCGGAATCAGGATTCAACAATACGTCCAGATATCCAGCACCGAGCGCAGCCATACCTGCCAGCCACTATCTCAAGACATACCGTTACGGTCTTGGAAATGCTTGGCCTCTATCCACCATTTCTCCGGCATTCTTCATTCTCAGCCACAATGACATGAAAACGTATTCCAGCACAACAGCCAATTATGATTACACAGAAAACGCTTCTCTTCCTAATACCAAAATCCAGATGGATTGGGTTCTTGACGGCGTTGATGTGTTCTCGACAAATACGATAGAAAAGAACGGAAAACGTTTCCCTTCTGCGATAGATGCAGGCTACGTGCTGTTTACGAATAAATTGGGACACACTGTATACAGAAATGTCGATAAGGAAGCAACAGAAGCAATAGAAGGCAACAAGGATAAACTTGTCTATAATTATGCCGGCGGTACTGAAAACGAAGAAGGTTCTACAGATCCTTCCGGAATCGATGCCGAAGCTTCAATTGCTAACGGAGCCATCATCATCTATAAGGATACCAATAATTCAAGCAACGATTTCCACCAGAGAGCGAAGGCTTCGCTGAGGAAATAACATCATACGCAGGGGGACGGAGAATCTTATAACTTCATTGAATAAAAATTTATCGGCATGAAAGCATATTTGACAGCCTTTATACTGCTGGCTGCAGTTGTTTCGGCGGAACATCCGTCAAACGGACAGATCAAGAGGAGCATTCAGGATTTCGACTTCATCATGGACAGCAATCCATGGCTGACCTCTTCGAACGCCGCCGGACTGCATACGCTGCAGACTGACAGGACTTCTGCCGTCAATGTTTTGTTCAATAAGGAAAACGGAGGATTCATGGGAACGGACGAATCGGCTGACATGTTCAATGCCGGGGTTTCCACGGAATCATTCGTAAGGATATCTCCGAAAATCTCATTCAGCGGCAAGATGTCATACTCTTACAACTACGGGAAAGATATGGGGGGAAACATACTTATGTTCCCCTCATACAATCCCTTGAATTTTGTCGAAAATACAGATACGACCCAAGGTGTCAAGATACGCGAACTGTATCAGATAGCGGGTGGTATTTCCTATAAATTCAATGAAAAGTGGGCCATCGGTGCCAATGTCGACTACATCAGCGGAAACCAGGCGAAACGGAAGGACCCTCGTTACCAAAGCATGTGGATGGACATAGACCTCAGCGCCGGTGCAAGGTTTGCACCGGGAAAAAATTTCGCATTGGGACTGAACGGAATATACAGGAAAACATTGGAATATCTCAAAGGCGGAATTTACGGAACCACTGACAAACAGTACTTCACTTTTGTAGATTACGGCAGTTTCTACGGCAAACGGGAATTCCTCGAGTCGAACAATGGATACATCCTTAAGAGTGAACAAAGGCCTATTTTCAACAATTTTTACGGCGGCTCCGTCCAGATAGAGACAGGAGACAGAATCAAACTTGTAAATGAGCTCACATTCCTTATAAGAGACGGATACTTCGGACGCAAGGCTTCCTCTTTTGTTACATATTTTGAAAACTCCGGATATGTGGCTTCATATGAAGGAAACCTTCTCATCAGAAAAGGAAATAACCTCCACAAGGTTTACCTTGAGGGTTCGTATGAAAAAATGTCCAATTTCGAAAACAGCTACAGATACCTGAATAATCCCGGAGAGGCGACGGTCGTTGAATACTATGCTCAAAAGCAAGTGCTTGACAAAAATATCGTGAACGGGAACATAGGTTACAGAGGATATCTTGGAATAGACAATCTCAGGCCTTCATGGGAATACGGCATTGACGCGACCGGATCATACACCGGTTCGGAAACCACAATTTACCCGTATTACAGACTGCAGACCATAGCGACAGTCTCCGTAGACATCAGCGGGCTTAAGAACATCATTTCCGGAAAAAACATATACACGATAGGTCTGAACGCAATCTATGGAATGGGATTCGGCACCAAAAATGAAGACGGTTCATATGCGAGCACATCATCCGATGCTCAGAGGTCTTCTGACACCAATCTGAACTGGGACTTCGAATACAAGACTGCAGGGCGCGTGACCGGACAGATTTGCTTCAGATATACAAGATTGTTCAGCGACAAGTTTTCAGGATTCATAAACATCGCCGACTCGTATACACAGGCATTGCAGAAGCCTGAATTCATGCCTGAAAGTTACAGGAACATATTTACACTGACTCTGGGATGCTCTTTCTAGAATCACATATTTTTTAAATCACTTCCAAAAAAACAATAAAGGGTAATTAAATTTTCACAATGAAAACTCGTCTCAAATCCATTATCACGATTCTGTCTCTGTGCTGCATCTGTCAAGGCATCAGCGCACAGACCGTCATTCCGAATGACAAGGAAACGATTATCGGCAAACTTGACAACGGCATGACATATTATTTACGGCACAATGCAAATCCTGCAGGTTGTGCCGATTTTTATATTGTCCACAACGTAGGAGCCCTTCAGGAAGAAGACAGTCAGAACGGACTTGCACATTTCCTTGAGCACATGGCGTTCAACGGGACAAAACATTACCCTGAGAAGACCCTGCTTGAATTCCTTGCAAAAGAAGGAGTACGTTTCGGATATAATGTAAATGCATATACGTCCAAAAACGAAACCGTGTATAATATATCCGATGTTCCTCTGGTAAGGGAAAGTTTCGTCGACTCGGTACTTATGATTCTGCATGACTGGTCATGCGACATTTCATGCGAGCAGGATGCTCTTGATGCCGAAAGAGGAGTCATAAGCGAAGAATGGAGAAGAAGGGATGACACAAGGATGAGAATGGCCATGAAACAGATGAACCTTACATACAGGGGTTCCAAACACACGCAAAGATCGGTTCTCGGAACCCTTGAAGTGATAAACGGTTTCAAACGCCAGGACATTCTTGATTTCTATCACAAATGGTACAGACCGGACCTGCAGGCCATCATCGTGGTCGGAGACTTCAATGCAGACGAAATGGAGAAAAGGGTCAGAAGGCTTTTCTCCGATATCCCGGCAGTAGAAAACCCTGCACCGAAAGAGGAATATACAATACCGCATCTTACGGAGCCTCTCATTGAGCATATGACTGATCCGGAGATCAAATACATGACCCTCAAGGTTATTCATAAGCAGCCTTTCCCTACATGGGAAGAGCGTGGCACGGATATCTATCTCAAGGATCTGAACACGCGCCAGATTGTTTCAACCATAGTCGAGGAACGTTTCCGCAAGGCAGCCCAGAAAGCAGACAGCCCTGTAAAAAACGCCATACTGGTAACGAGTCCGTCCGGAGTCGACTTCTACCAGTCGATGTTCACCATATCTCCTAAGAACGAAGACCTGTTCGATGAAACGGTTGCCTTCTATACAAGAGAGATGAAACGTGTTCTCGAATACGGAATAAGCGAAGACGAATTCAATGCGGCAAAGGATCTTGTAGCAAAGAAATACAGACTCAACACATCAATGTCCGATTCGGACGTAAGGAACAGGGACATAGTAAATTTCTGCAAGGAAAATTTCCTGAGAAACATACCTTGCGTATTCCCAACCGAATATAAGGTATTGCAGAAGAAGGCACTTGAAGAAGTGACATATGATGAAGCACAGAGTTATGTGGAGAAGATGTTCGGCGAGAGCGAAAAGATCTACTCATGCAGCATAAACGATTCGAAAATAGAAAAACTTCCGTCAAAAGAAAGAATCATCGAGATAATGGAGGAAACCGGAAAGGAAGTAGTTGATCCGGAATTCATCACATACGAGAAACTGGACCTCAGCACCGATCCTGAAGCAGGTACAATAACTAAAACCGGCAAGATAAAAGGATATGAAGGTGAAATCTGGACATTGAGCAACGGAGCAAAGGTATACTGGATCCCGTCTGCTCCCGTACAGGCCGACAATCATCTAGCAATGACCATGCATTTCGAGACAGGATACAGCGCCTTCCCTCAGGACAAGATAGGAACCTCGATATGTGCGAAATCCTATATTGAAAGATATGTCGGCCTCTCGAACATGGACAACAGCGAACTCAGGAACGCCCCTGGAATCGACGGAATCACCATCAACTCGCGCATATACAGAAAAAATGCATCGGTAACTCTCCTTTCTGATGAAAAAGGTGTTGAAAACAGTTTCAAAATGATATATCTGAAGCTGACGCAGCCTAATTTCTCAGACGAAAGGACTTTCGGAAAATTCAAGAGGGACAATTACAGTAACATGAAACAGGACAAGAGCAACACTGACCTGTTCAATGTGGAATTCGAAAAAGCCAAGTATGGAGACTATCCATGGCTTGTAGATCTTGGTACTTCAGATATCAGCGGTCTTGACATTGATTTCGTAAAAAAAATATATGAAGCCTGCTTCACCGATTTCAAGAACATGACGGTATACGTCTGCAGCGATTTGGACAAGGACGAAATCAAAGGCCTTGTGGAAAAATATATCGCGTCCCTGAAAACAGACTATGCAGTCAAAAAAGCCAAAGAACAGCCAATGCTCCCGGTATACCGGAAAACAACGGTTCTGGACAAAACATACCCGGTAGCGAGCGTAGTCAAGAGTGAAGTCAACTACTACTTCAGCTGCAAGGCCAAGGAGACAACGGAAATGTCTTTGACAATAGATATTCTCGACTATATAATGTCTGCAAGATGCCTCAATCAGATAAGAGAAGCAAGAGGCGGTACATATCATGTAAGCTACAGTACGGAAAGATACCCTGACAAACGTGACATCTTGGAATCTGTGGTATTCTTCCAGACCAGGCCTGAAATGACAGACATTCTGGTATCCGATGTAGACATTCTCATGAAGGAAATGGCGGCCGACGGCCCGACATCCGACGAAATGGATGCGGCAGTGAAGTATCTCATTAAGAGAGACGGAGAAAACAATGCCAAAAACGCGAACTCTATCGGAGCAAAACTTGACGAATGCATAAGTTACGTGAAATACGGCGTCGAGTATGATTTCGACTACAAATCCATGGTGGAAAGCATCACTAAAGAAGACGTGAGGAAACTTGCGGAAAAACTTTACAACGGCAATAAACTCGTTTCCATTTACAGGGAACTGTAACTGAATAATAATAACACATAACAAAAATCCTGATTTTCTTATGGCAAAAAAATCAACAATCATCAGCAATTGGCCGAAATACCTGCTGCAATGGGGCGTTTTGGCTGCATTGATAGTCTTCATCACCGGAATCATTCCATGCAAGGAACCGGCTGACCCTGAAGCATACTGTCCTATGGGCGGACTCGAAGCCCTGACGACATATTTTGTGAACGGCTCACTCCCTTGCAGCATGAGTTCCCTGCAGATAATGATGGGAATTGTACTTGCCGCTGCGGTAGTGCTTTTCAGCAAACTTTTCTGCGGATATATCTGTCCTCTCGGAACTGTCCAGGACCTGCTCTTGAAACTGAGGAAGAGTCTTAAATTTAAAGGAATTAACATAAAGAACGGTTCCATAGCGGATTCCGTATTGAGAATATTCAAATATGCCATCGTATTCTGGGTATTCTACATGACGGCAACTGCCAGCGAGCTTTTCTGCAAGAATTTCGACCCTTATTATGCGGTAGCGACAGGCTTCAAAGGAGAAATAACACTCTGGATGTCGATTATAGCCCTGGTGCTTTTCATATTGGGCGGATTGTTTATAAACATGTTCTGGTGCAGATACCTGTGTCCGCTCGGAGCAATTTCCAACTCCCTTAAATTCTGGATTTGGATTATAGTTCTGTTCGCAATCTACTATGTATGCGGATTGCTCGGCCTCAACATTCCTTGGTTCATTTTCCTCGGCGCATTCTGCATTCTCGGCTATCTTCTTGAAATATTGCACAGAAGACCTGGGCTTCAGCTCATGTACGTGATGAAAAATGATGCGGCTTGTACTCACTGCGGCCTCTGCGACAAGAACTGTCCTTATGGAATAGCCATAGATGCGTCAACCAGAAAGGTGAAATCAGTCGACTGTACGCTCTGCGGCGAATGTGCTGCTGTCTGCCCAACGAAGGCTCTGCATATCGGCGCATGTCAGAAAACTTCCGGAAAATTCTGGAAAGTCGTTCCGGCAATACTTACGGTCATCCTCATCATCATCGGAATGTGGATCGGAAGAAAATTCGAACTTCCGACCATAGACGTCCAGTGGGGTATAGAACAGACGGCCGAGGACGGCACCGTAACACAGCTGAAAGATCCGTTTTCACTCAAGACAATGGAAATGGAAGGCCTGAGATCTGTCAAATGTTACGGAAGCTCAATGGCATTCAAGGCAAAACTCCAGAAAATCAAAGGTATTTACGGAGTAAAGACATATGTCAACCATCACAGGGCTACCATCACTTATGATCCTTCTGAAACTACTCCTGAGCAGATACAGGAGAACATATATGTTCCTTCATCCTTCAGGATTTCGACTCCGGACCACAATACGGTCGACAGTCTCAAGATTATCACCGTCAGGACGGAAAAGATGTATGACAAGATGGACATCAACTATCTCGGTCTCCAGATGAGGCTTACGGGCAGGAAAATATATGGAATCGAGTCTGAATTCGCTTGCCCTCTCATTGTAAGACTCTATGTTGATCCGTCCGAAAATCTTGATGAAAAATGGCTCAAGGATATCATTGAAATGGACAAGCTTACGATGCCTGTTCACGGAGGCGGAACAAAAGAGATAGAAGTTGATTATGAGTTTGTCAAAATGGAAGACGGCGTGAACTACATAAAGACTGAAGATTATCTCAGGAAAATGTTCCCTGAATACAGGTCACAGTACAAGAAAAGGGTTGCCGAATATGAAGGCAAGCCGCAGTTCATATATGAAATTGCAGACGAGTCGTTCGAAAAACCTATAGTAAGCAGATATATGCCTTATCTCAGCAGCCATCTTTCCAACTGCGAAGGAATCATCGGCGTATATCTCACCCTCAACAAGGATTTTGTGCCTTCAATACAGATTCGTTACGGTGCTCCTATGACTGCCGACAAGGTATGGGAGGAGATTACCAAGGACAAATGGACTATCACATACAAGAACAATGATGTCCGCGAAGAGGATGCTAAGATAGCATTCGATGAGAAGGGTACGGAATACGAATACGTTGAAAAATAAGGATAGCAAATCATTATGAAAATCAAGAATTATATGGCAATTGCAGTCATGTCAATCATGACTGCAATTGCATACACTCCAATCGCATCCGCTGATGACGGAATGTGGATGATCAATGCAATCAACAAGGCATTGGAACAGAAGATGCAGGAAAGAGGTCTCAAGCTGAAGGCCGGAGAAATCTACAATGCGGATGCAGAAGGAGCGACATTGTCAGATGCCATTGTTGCCCTCGATTTCGGCTGTACCGGAAGCGTGATTTCGGACAAGGGACTTGTAATTACCAACCATCACTGTGCATATGGTGACGTACACTCTTTGAGTACAAATGAACACAACTATCTTGAAGAAGGTTTCTGGGCAATGACCGACAAGGAGGAAGTAAATATTCCAGGAAAAAGCATATTCTTCCTCAAGAAAGTGATTGATGTGACAGAAGAAACACGTCAGACCGTTGCAGATCTCAAGGCACAGGGGAAACCTTTCGGAATGAGAAAGCTGAGTTTCATTATGGAACAGAAATACAGCAAGGAAAGCGGTTATGAAGCATGGTTATCGTCAATGTGGTCCGGTTCTAAATATTACATAGCACTTTATGAAGTATACAAGGACATACGTCTCGTAGCGGCACCTCCGGTATCCATGGCAGCATTCGGAGGAGACATAGACAACTGGGAATGGCCGCAGCACAAATGCGATTTCGCCATGTACAGGATATATACGGCTCCTGACGGAAGTCCTGCAGAATACTCGGAAAACAATGTTCCTCTCAAACCGGAAAAGAAACTGAATATCTCGCTTGCAGGATACAAACCAGGCGATTATACAATGGTCATCGGTTTTCCGGGCAGAACCAACAGATACAGTTCTTCATTCGAAGTGAACGAGAAGGAAACCGTAACTCTTCCTATATCGAATGAACTCAGAGGCAAACAGATGGAAATCATCAACAAATGGATGTCGCGCGATCCTGCTATCAGGCTTCTCTACTCCGACTATTATTTCGGTCTCAGCAATGTTCAGGAGCTGAATGCCGGAGAAGTGAAGTGTTTCGGACGTTTCAATGTGGTTGAAAACAAACAGAAGGAAGAAGAGGAACTCCAGACATGGATAGATTCCGACCCGGAAAGATCAGCCAAATGGGGAACACTGCTGAAAGATCTCAAAGCCAAATACGCAGCTGTTGAAGATATTGAAAGGAACACGACATATTACAGGGAAACACTTGTAAGGGGTTCTATGATTTCACGTGTTGCATCCAAGATCAACATTCTCAAATACGAAGTCTTGAAGAAAAACAAAATAAAACGTAATTTCGGAGTAGGAGCAAAACCAAGTGAAGATGAAATAAACTGCTGCAAAAAATACCGTTTCTGTGGCAGGGATTTCGAATCCGTTACAAGGCAGATGAAACGTGATTACGCGAATTTCAATCTTGACGTTGAAAGAGATCTTTTCGGATATGCAGTTGAAATGTATTATGAAAATGTAGATTCCGGATTTTTCAGCCAGTATCAGAAAGAGTTGAAGAGCAAATTCACGGGAAATGACGGGAAATGCGATTATAATGCCCTTGCAGGTTTCTTATGGGACAACAGTTTTCTGACAGATATCGAGAAAGTAAAAAAATATATGTCTGAAGAACATACAGTCAATGAATACCTTCAGGATCCTCTGGTAAGATTCTACGAAGAGATCGGAATCATTGATTTCAACAAAAAAAGGTCTCAGACGGAAGGCAAGCCGGACATATCTGCTCTGGAGCAGCAGCTGACCCATGCCTTTTACCAGATGCGCCTCGAAAAAGGTATAGAGCAGTATCCGGATGCGAATTCAACAATGAGAATAACCTACGGAACAGTCGGTGACATCCAGCCTTATGATGCGGTTACATGCTCATGGAGAAGTACGACTGCCGGTATTCTCGAAAAATATGATCCGGACAAATATGAATTCAATCTTTCAGAAAAACAGAAAAGCCTGTACGAACAGGCAGACTGGGGAAGATGGGGATTCTATCCTTCAGGAAGCAAGAAGGGTAAGAAAGGAGAAGAAAAGACTATGTACGTCGACTTCCTTACTGACAATGACATTACAGGTGGAAACTCGGGATCTCCTGTCATGAATGCAAATGGAGAAATCATAGGTCTTGCATTCGACGGGAACAAGGAATCACTGGCAAGTGATGCAGCCTACATCCCTGGATACAACAAATGCGTCTGCGTAGATATCAGATTTGTCCTGTGGACACTTGACAAATACGCAGGTATGGACAGGATTTTGGAAGAAATCGGAATCTGACAGTTACACCTGATTACTCTGTCATGCAGCCTTTGAAATAAAATTCAGAGGCTGCTTTTTCTTTTGGAAAGCAGAAATAAGTCAGTTCCGCCTCGGAACAGACTTCTCCCTCAGAAAGAATTCTGGCTGAAATAAAGGCAAAATTCCTTTTCTGCTCTTTCAGTCTGGCTCTTATTTCGATTTTACGGTCGGGTCCGGTAGGAACCGGTTTCCTGAATTTCACATTGAGATTAGTGGTCATTCCGGAAGTCTGGAGTTTTCTTGCTATGACCCACAAGGCAATCTCATCCATAAGAGCGGAATGGATACCTCCATGCAAAGTCTTAAGCCATCCCTGATATTCGTCACCGGGTGTCCAGAATGATACGATTTCATCTCCGTCTTCGTAAAATTCCATCTTCAGTCCGACAGGATTGGACGGAGCACAACCGAAACAATTGTAACCTATCTCCTCCAGTCCCGACCATGGATTTATAATCTTTTTCATTTTCCTTAATTGTTGCGAGTCCGTTAAATTATTCAAAACAGGAACAAAGTTAAAAATTTCATATTCTTTTCAAGTATGCATAAACCGGAAAAGAGTGACCTCGAAAATCTCGTATGACTTTCCGGGCCACTCTCCCCTATTAACCGCTTTGTTATTGTCTGTCCTTGAGAGAAATCTGTCCGTCAACGACGTCGACTTCTATAACGGATTCCTTATGCACCCTCCCGTCAAGGATTTCCTTGGCAAGCATATTGACAAGTTCCCTCTGCATCAGACGCTTGATAGGACGTGCTCCATAGGCAGGTTCATAACCTTTATCTGTCATATAATCTTCGAACGCCTTGCTGAAAGAGATGTTCACACCGTTCTCGGACAATTTATGCCGCAGGTCGGCCATCTGCAGATGAAGGATTTCCCTGACATCCTTTTTAGTGAGAGGTTCGAACATTATTACCTCGTCTATCCTGTTCAGGAACTCCGGCCTTACGGAACTTTTCAGAATCTCAAGGACTTCCTTCCTGCAATTATCAAGAAGTTCCCTTTTCCTGTCAAGTGCCGTCGGATTATTTCCTTCCGGCAATCTGTCCATATAGCCCTGTATGATATCGGCTCCTACATTTGATGTCATAATCAGAATCGTATTCTTGAAATCCACCGTACGTCCTTTGTTATCGGTCAGACGTCCGTCATCGAGAACCTGGAGCAGAATATTGAAGACATCAGGGTGGGCCTTTTCTATTTCATCGAGCAGCACGACCGAATAAGGTTTTCTCCTTACTGCCTCCGTCAGCTGACCGCCTTCATCATATCCGACATATCCCGGAGGAGCTCCGACCAGTCTGCTCACTGAATGCCGCTCCTGATATTCACTCATATCGATACGGGTAATCATGTTTTCATCATTGAACAGGAATTCCGCGAGTGCTTTTGCAAGTTCCGTCTTACCGACTCCGGTTGTACCCATGAACAGGAATGACCCGATAGGCCGTCTTTCATTCTGAAGTCCGGCACGGGAACGTCTTACGGCATCTGAAACGGCCGTAATGGCCTGCTCCTGACCGACTACCCTTTTGTGCAGTTCAGTTTCCATTCTGAGAAGCTTTTCCCTTTCGCTTTCCAGCATCCTGTTGACAGGAATACCAGTCCACTTTGCAACAACCTCCGCAATATCTTCCGGCGTCACTGCCTCTGTTATGATAGGATCCTTTATCGCAGCCTGTCTTGCAGACAATTCCGAAATCTGCTTTTTGGCCTCTTCCATTTTGCCGTATCGGATTTCCGCTACCTTGCCGTAATCGCCCTGCCTTTCAGCATTCTGCGCCTGGATTTTGTAATCTTCCATCATCTGACGGTACTTCTGGAGACCTGAAATAATTTCCTTTTCTTCCTTCCATCTCTTCATCAGTTCATCCTTCCGTGCATTCAGTTCCTCCAGATCCGATTTTATTTTATCCATCTTCACTGACACGCCTTCCCTCTTTATGGCTTCCCTCTCTATCTCAAGCTGGCGTATCCTGCTGTTCAGATCATCTATCGGTTCAGGTACGGAATTCATCTCCAGTCTCAACTTTGAAGCGGCCTCATCGACAAGATCTATAGCCTTGTCCGGCAAGAAACGGTTTGTAATATATCTGTGGGACAGTTCTACAGCCGCAATTAGCGCATCATCATCAATCCTTACCTTATGATGGTTTTCATATCTTTCCTTAAGGCCACGCATGATTGAAATCGACTCTGCCGGAGAAGGTTCGTCGACCATGACCATCTGGAAACGCCTCTCCAGGGCCTTGTCCGCTTCAAAGTACTTCTGATACTCATCCAATGTAGTCGATCCTATCGTACGCAGTTCACCTCTGGCCAGAGCCGGCTTCAGGATATTGGAAGCATCCATTGCACCGGATGTTCTTCCGGCTCCGACAAGTGTATGGATTTCATCTATAAACAGAATGATTTCACCGTCGCTGTCCACGACTTCCTTTACTACTCCCTTCAGCCTTTCCTCAAACTCTCCCTGATATTTGGCTCCGGCTATCAATGCACCGAGGTCCAGGGAGTAAATCTTTTTTGACTTTAGATTTTCCGGAACCTGACCGTCGATTATCTTCTGTGCTATTCCTTCTGAAATGGCCGTTTTTCCGACACCCGGCTCACCTACCAATATAGGGTTGTTCTTGGTCCTTCGGCTCAGAATCTGCAGAACACGGCGTATCTCCTCATCTCGGCCGATCACGGGATCCAGTTTTCCCTGTGCAGCTCTCTCATTCAGATTCACTGCGAATTTTTCAAGATTTTCAAATTTATTTTCCATATGTCATCCTCCTTTTTCCTCTCAGGCAGGACAACCAAAGATAGCCGTCTGCCCGAAAGACAAACGGCTATAAGTCAAATTATATTCCAATCCGGACGGTCTGACAAATTGTCAGTCCGAAATTATTCCTGTGCGGCTTCCGTCGAAGGATTTTCCTGTGCCGGTGCTGTCTGCTGTACAGGAGCAGCTGGGAATTCAGGCATCTGGTCCGGAACCGAATTCTCAATCCTGTCGGTGATATCCATTTCACTCTTACCGGTATTGTCCGCGGTGAAAGTAGTCACAACCGATATCACAAAAACAAAAGCGACAAGACCCCATGTAATCTTTTCCAGAATGTCAGCGGTCTGCCTGACACCGAAAGTCTGGTTTCCTGCGGCAAAATTACTTGCGAGTCCGCCTCCCTTGCCGTTCTGCAACAACACAACTATGGTCAGCAATACACTTGCAAGGATAACAGCCACAACAAGAATTGTAAATAATACGTTCATATTTTTTTTCTAAAATTTAATTACTTTCCTTCAGTTTTTCGATAAGGGCTGCAAAGTAAGCATTTTTTTCCGGATATGCCAAACGAAGTTTCGAATAAATGTGCTCAGCCTGTTGATAATAACCTTGTTCGGCATATATTTGAGCCAATGTTTCCGTATAAAGGTCAAGTTCTTCATGACGCTTCAATTCCTCCGGGGTCATTTCGGATTTGGCCTTGGCTGCAAACTTCGAAAATACACAGTCATCCGATTTTTTCACTGCTTCGTACTCGGATTGCGTAAAATAATCTCCGCCGGGAACCCTTGCATTCCCCTTGCCGACTTCTGTTCCGCTCCCTACATCCGCCGTATCTCCGGCATCCGGAGCTATGTATCTCCGCAACAGTTCGGAAATATTCTCATCGGTACAGGATAAACCCGCACTGTTTCTCATCATATCGGCAATCATTCTCCTGTCGACGATATACATGGCGGCATCGGAAAACTGGCATTTACCCCATTGATCGCCTCCCATATCGGACATGCGCGACGCAAGTTCCTTCCTCGCGGCTCCGAACCACGGATACAGATTGACAACCCCCGTCAATTCATCAATGGACAATGATTTCAGTTTTATATAATCTTCCATAACCTAACTACCAATTCGCCACAGTAGCATTGAATATATCCTCGCAAAGTTTCTCTATTATCTCGGAACACAAGGTAGATTCCACAGCATCGAGAGACTGCATGGAATCATAATCCGCATAGGCGGAAAAGGATTTCTCGAAATCATCTTCAGGATATTTCCTGTTGGTAAAATAAATCTTGACATTTACGGTCAGCCTGTTCTGTGCTGCAACTTCGTTCGCAGTAATGGCCGTCGCCTTTACATCGTATCCGGTGATTTCTCCCACAATCTCGAGGTCCCCGTCCATCTCCACCTGTTCCAGATTCGTCAGTTTTCTGAATTTGTCCTTCAATGCCTCGGTCATGTCATTGCTCAATGACGGATTGACCCTGAGGGCCTTGTATTCGAAATAATCTATTGTGACCGTCTTTACGTCCGCCTGAATTGAAGTCCCTGAAAACGAATAGATACCGCATGAAACGGTCAAAAAGACACAGGACAGCGGCAAAAGGCACTTCAAAATCTTTCCATATATAGTTTTACACAACATATCAATCCAAGTTCTTTAGTTTCCTGTATAACGTGCGTTCTGATATACCCAATTCCATGGCTGCAAGTTTCCTGTTTCCGTGATACTTTTCCAGAGCCTTCCTTATGAGGCCCTCTCCGGCCTTGTGCAACGACAAATCCGGCATATCTCCGGGAACGGAATCTTTTTCTTCAACATCGTCCGGTTCCTGCCATTCCGCATCCTGTTCCGCGGATACCGGAGCAATGGACTTCACCGGAGAAGTCACCGATGAGGCCTCCGACCTTCCTGCCACCAGCGTTTTGAGATAATCTATTTCCTGACGCATCTGGTAAATCATCCTTATGATGGCTTCCCTTTCTCCGGAACCGGAAGTCTCATCGGCCCAGGTAAGTCTGGCAGGAAGCGCATTGGGTTCGTCCTTAGGAATATACCCGGCGAGAGTATCGGCGTCAATCTCGCATTTGTCGGAACGCGAAACTATCTTTTCGGATTCCAATGCGGAAACGGTTTCCGCTATGTTCTTGAGCTGTCTTATGTTTCCCGGCCATCTGTAGCTCCTCAGCAGCGCAATGGCGTCATGCGTGAGAGTCACCTTATGGACGCCGTACTTTTCCGAAAAATCGGATGCGAATTTCCTGAAAAGAAGATAGATATCCTCTTTCCTCTCCCTAAGTGCCGGCATCCTGACCGAAACCGCATTGAGCCTGTAATACAGGTCTTCCCTGAATTTTCCGTTTGAAACGGCATGCATGAGGTTGACATTTGTCGCCGCCACCACCCGGACATCGGTTTTCAGGACCTTTGAGGATCCTACCCTTATGAATTCTCCCGACTGGAGCACCCTCAGGAGCTTGGCCTGCGACGCCAGCGGCAACTCCCCTATCTCGTCCAGAAACAGAGTGCCGCCGTCTGCCTCTTCAAAATATCCTTTTCTCATTTCATTGGCTCCGGTAAACGAACCTTTCTCGTGACCGAACAATTCGGAGTCGATTGTACCTTCCGGAATAGCCCCGCAATTGACAGCAAAATATTTTCCTGTTTTCCTCCGGCTGTACTGGTGTATTATTTTCGGTATGTTCTCTTTTCCGACTCCGCTCTCGCCCGTTATAAGGACAGTCAGATCGGTAGGAGCCACGGCAACGGCTATGTCCAGAGCCCTGTTCAGGGCCGGATCATTTCCTATGATATCGAACTTGTTCTTTAAATTTTGTAATTCCTGAGCCGTCATAATGCCGCAAAGTTACTAAAAGCGGTGAAAAAAGTAATATCCCGCTATAAAAATTTAAAATAATGATTATATTTGCGAGCGGTAGTTATTACCATCTGATGACACTTGGTGTCCGATATGATAAATATAAACAAACCAATTAATTTTTATAAAATGAAAAAAGGTATTAAATTTTTGTCTGCTGCCATTCTCGGTATAGCTGCAGTTGCATGTAGCTCTCCTGAGAAGATGGCTGAAATGGCTGAGAATGTCAAGGTTCAGTGCAATCCGGGCGTTCTCGAAGTGGTTGCCGGCAATATCGACGCAACCGTAACAGTCACTTATCCTGAAGATTATTTCCATCCGAAGGCTATTCTTGAAGTGACTCCTGTAATCGTTTATGAAGGCGGAGAGGCAAAGATGGCTCCTATCTACTATCAGGGAGAAAAAGTTGCCGACAACTACAAGGTTGTTCCTGCTGCAGGTTCTACAGTAACTGAGAAACTTCACTTCGAATATGCTGAAGGCATGGAGAAGAGCTACCTCGAACTCCGCGGTACTGTAAAATACAAGAACAAATCCATCGATCTTCCTACAAAGAAGGTTGCAGATGGTGCAAACACCACCTATATGCTTGTATGCAAGAAAGGTAAAGTTGATTTCAAGGCCGACAACTATCAGGCTATCATCAACCAGACTGCAGAAGGCCAGATTCTTTATACCATCAACAGTTCAACCGTAAGAAGCAAGGAGCTCAAATCGCAGTCAATCCAGGACTTCCTCGCATCTCTTGAGGAAATCAAGAACAACGAGCGCAAGGAAATCGTAAGCACCGACGTAGTTGCCTATGCTTCTCCTGACGGTGGAGAAAAGCTCAATGCAAAACTTTCAGACAAACGTTCTGAAACTGCAGAGCAGGCTTTCAACAAGGTGACAAAGAAGAATCCTGTTGATGCACCTGTAAACGTAAAGAGTATAGGTCAGGACTGGGAAGGCTTCCAGGAACTGGTTGCACAGTCAGACATCGAGGACAAAGATCTCATCATCCGCGTTCTTTCAATGTACAGCGACCCTGCAGTACGTGAAAAAGAAATCAAGAACATGTCTGCAGTATACAAGACTCTTGCAAAGGAAGTTCTTCCTGAACTCCGCCGTGCAAGATTCATCGCAAACGTTGAATTCACAAACTACACAAGCGAAGAACTCGTTCAGCTTATCGACGATAACATTGATATACTTGATGAAGAGGCTCTTCTCCGTGCAGCTACTCTTGTAAAAGACAGCAAAGTAAAACTTACCGTATACAACAAGGCAGTTGAGAAATTCAACAGCGCACGTGCTAAATACAACATCGCTGTAGTAAACATCTATGATGACAACCTTGCAAATGCGAAATCCGCTCTTGCAAAATGCGACAAGGATGCCGACTACAATAATGCAATGGGTGTAATCGCTCTCCGCGAAGGAAAATATGCAGATGCCGAGAAATACTTCAAGTCTGCCAACAACGCTACATCAAAAGAGAATCTTGCAGTTCTCGATATCCTCAACGGAAAATATGCTGACGCTGCCGCTAAATTGTCCGGCAAGACAGGTTTCAACGCAGCTCTTGCAAATCTTCTCAATGGAAAGGTTGACGCTGCTGCAGCTGCTTTGAAATGCGACTCTCCTAAGGCATCTTATCTGAAAGCTGTCATCGCAGCACGTCAGGGCAAGGCTTCCGATGTGAAGTCTAACCTTGAAAAGGCCGGCAAGGACAAGAAACTTGCTGAAAGGGCTGCAAAAGACATAGAATTCGCACAGTTCAAATAGCAAATAAATTACTGTAAAAGCAAAAGGACCGGCTCAAAAGTGATTTTGGGCCGGTTTTTTATTGGACTGGAGACTCTGGCATCTTGCGGAAGAGGGACAATCATATTACTATATAATATGAGATTAAAGTGTTATCTTTGCACTCCACTAATCAACCCTCTGAAATCATGGCTTTCGTACACCTGCACGTACACACTCAATATTCAATACTGGACGGACAATCCTCCATAGAAAATCTGTTTGAAAGGGCGGAAGAGCTTGGTATGCCCGGGCTGGCCATCACAGACCATGGAAACATGTTCGGTGTGAAGGAATTTTTCAAATTTGCCGCCAAACATCCCAAAGTGAAACCTATCATAGGTTGTGAAATCTATGTGTCATTATACGACCATAAAATAAAGGACAAGGATCATAAAGAATATTATCATCTCATTCTGCTTGCCAAAAACATAGAAGGATACCACAACCTGTTGAAAATAGTCTCTACGGGCCATATAGAAGGATCATATTACGGAAAACCGAGAGTTTCGCACGAAGTGGTGGAAAAATATTCGGGAAACCTGATCTGCTGTTCCGCATGTATTGCCGGAGAAATCCCGCGCAAGATAATCGCAGGTGACATGGCCGGGGCCGAAGAAGCGATAATGTGGCATAAAAAGGTTTTCGGAGATGACTATTATCTGGAAGTCCAGCTCCACAGAACAGAGGTGCCCGGACAGTCCCTCGATGTTTATGAACACCAGCTGACAAGCAACAGGGGAATATTCGAACTTGCAGAAAAAACAGGAACGAAGGTCATTGCTACAAATGACATACATTTCGTAAGAAAGGAAGACGGTCCTGCACATGACAGGCTTATATGTCTTACTACCAACGAATACATAGATTCCCCCAAGAGACTCAGATACACCCAGCAGGAATACATGAAGAGTGAGGAGGAAATGGCTGCACTCTTTCCAGACCATCCGGAAGTCATAAGCAACACAATCGAAATCTGCAACAAGATCGAAGGTTATAAAATAGACAGGGACCCGATACTTCCGAAATTCAGGATTGATGACAAGTTCATGGCAAACATCGGTTTCTACCTCGAAAAATACAAGGATATAATAGATGTAGGACGATGTGATGCAAAAGGAAACGACAGAGGAACAGAATTCACATATTCGGTCGCATACCTGTGTCATCTCTGCTATGAAGGAGCCAGAAAGAGATACGGCGATACGCTTACTCAGGAACAGGACGAACGTATAGATTTCGAATTGAAGACCATATGCAAGATGGGATTCCCGGATTACTTTCTTATTGTCCAGGATTTCATTGCTGCAGCGAGGGCCGAAGGAATTGCCGTAGGTCCGGGACGTGGTTCGGCTGCGGGTTCCGCCGTGGCATACTGCCTCAAAATAACAAATCTTGACCCTATAAAATATTCGCTGCTGTTCGAGCGTTTCCTGAATCCTGACAGGATAAACATGCCTGATATTGATATAGACTTCGACGATGACGGCAGATACCGGGTGTTCAAATATATCGAAGAGACATACAAGAAAGACCATATATCCCATGTTATCACTTTCGGCACGATGGCGGCCAAAAGTGCTATAAAGGACGTTGCCAGAATAAGCCGTCTTTCAATAGACGAGTCGAACAGACTCAGCAAGATGGTTCCGGATAAGCCGATAGAAATTGAAGTGGAGGAGGAAGTGCCTCTCAAGGACGGAGAGGAGCCGGGGCCGAAAGAAACTCTTGTAATCAAGGACGGGCAGCGGTTCAAGAAGACAAAAGTCAGCAAGACGGTTAAACCGAAATTGTCGAACTGTATCAAATATGTGCCTGAACTCAAGAAAGAATACGAAGAAGGAAGCGAACTGGTCAGGGATGTCTTGAAATATGCCGTAAAACTTGAAGGAAGCATCAGACAGACCGGTGTCCATGCCTGTGCAATGATAATAGGCAGGGGTGACCTTACTGATTATATTCCTATCAGCATTGCCAGCGACAAGGCTACGGGAGAAGACGTTTGGGTATCACAGTACGAAGGATGCTTCATTGAAGACGTAGGTATGCTGAAGATGGACTTTCTGGGACTCAGGACGCTGTCCATTATCAAGGAATGTCTGTCAAACATAAAGAAACGGAGCGGAATCGACATAGACATAGAAGCAATTCCTATCGATGACAAGGAAACATATGAACTCTATGGACGCGGTGACACCACAAGCATATTCCAGTTCGAATCTCCTGGAATGAAGGAATGGCTGCAGAAACTTCAGCCGACAAGGTTTGAAGACCTTATCGCCATGAACGCACTTTACCGTCCGGGACCTATGGACTATATCCCGTCATTCGTCGCAAGGAAACAGGGAACGGAGCCTATTGAATATGACCTTCCGGAAATGGAAGAGTTCCTCAACGATACATACGGAGTCACCGTATATCAGGAACAGGTCATGCTTCTCTCCCAGAAGCTTGCCGGTTTCACCAAAGGACAGGCGGATACCCTCAGAAAGGCTATGGGAAAAAAGAAACTTGATGTTCTTGAATCCCTGTACGGACTTTTCATAAACGGAGGAACTCAAAACGGGCACCCGAAGGAAAAACTTGAAAAAATCTGGGGTGACTGGAGAAAATTCGCAGAATATGCATTCAACAAATCCCATGCGACATGCTATGCATGGGTCAGCTATCAGACCGGATATCTGAAAGCACATTATCCTGCGGAATTTCAGGCAGCCAACCTGAGCAAGAATCTCTCCAATATGGACGAGATTAAGAAGATAATGGATGATTGCAAGAAATCACGTCTGAAGGTGCTCAGTCCCGATATCAATGAAAGTGACGCCCGCTTTACGGTAAACAGGGCGGGAAATATCAGATTCGGTCTGGGAGGAATCAAGGGATTCGGAGACAACATAGTGAAGGCGATATTGTCGGAAAGAGAAGCGAATGGTCTTTTCAAGGACATATACGACTTCATGGAAAGGATGAGTGGCATAATAAACCGCAAATCATTCGAATCGCTTCTTTACTCGGGAGCTTTTGACAGTTTCGGAATAACCCGCACACAGTTCCTTTTACCGAACAAGAGCGGTGACATATTCGTGGACGCCCTGCTCAAATATTCTGATCTTTACAGGAAGAACAATATGGATTCCACCGTTTCACTCTTCGGGGACATAGACCTCAAACCTGTAAGGCCGGAACTTCCGTCGGGAACAGTCGAGGAGGATCAGATGGGACTTCTTCTGAAAGAGAAGGAACTTGTAGGAATGTACCTTTCATCACATCCTCTTGAAAAATACTCGTTCGAACTCGATAATTTCACATCCTGCGGAATAGGAGAACTCGACAATCTTATAAGCGACTGCGATTCAAAACAGACATCAGAGAAAGTATGCATTGCAGGTCTTATAACTTCGACGCAGACGCTTACTACCAAAACAGGACGTCCTTGGTCCAAAACCGTTATAGAGGATTTCAGCGGAAGCTACGAACTTGCCCTGTTCGGGAAAGACCATGAAACATTCATGAGCTATATGCAGCTGCACTCTGCAATATTCATTGAAGGAAAGATTGAAGAAAAGTACTATGTCAAACCGGAAGAAAGAAAAGAGAAGAAAACAGTTCCTTTCGGATTCAAGGTAAAGAACATAATGCTGCTGGGTAACGTAATGGATACCTATGTTACCGGATTCTCGATCAACATAAGCACTACAATGCTAAATCCGGCATTCAGGGAATCCCTTGTCAAGACAATAAAGAGGAACAAAGGAAAGGTTCCCCTTTCGATGTTCCTCTATGATCCTGAAAAAAAATGGAATATAGAATTTCTTTCAAGAAAGTTCCAGATTGCAGTCACGCAGGATTTCATAAATGAACTGCAGGACATGCATATCAGATACAAGCTGCTTAAAAAACCAGTCTAGCTTTCACCGGATAATGATCGGAAATAAAAGGTTTGTCCGCATATTTTTTGGTAATTACCATGAATTCCGGGCAAGCTTTGAAACCCGAACTGTAAATATAATCAATTACAGTGTCGCTTTTTCCCCATCCGTTGAATGTTCCGCGGTTGTCGGTCTTGTCGGCAGCCTTGCGCGCGCTTGACATAATCTTGTCCAGTTCAACAAGGGCCTCGTCGTCAGGAGTAACGTTGAAGTCACCGGTAAGCACCATAGGGTATCCCTCCGGATTTATCTCGGCTATCCTGTCAACTATGAGAGCAAGTCCGTTTTTCCTCGCCTCCTTTCCGACATGGTCCAGATGTGTGTTCACGAAATAGAATTTCCGGCCAGTTTTCTTGCTTTTCATCAAAGCCCATGTAGCCGTCCTTTCGCAGGCTGCGTCCCATCCGAACGATGGTTTTTCCGGAGTTTCCGACAACCAGAAAGTTCCCCATTTCAACAAGGATACGGTCTTTTTGTTGTAAAAGATAGACATGTGCTCACCTTCGCTTTTTCCGTCAATTCTTCCTACCCCGACCGATTTGTAATCCGGGCAGAACTCTTCGATGAAATCAATCTGAAAATCGAACGCTTCCTGGACCCCCATTATATCCGGTCTGTTGTCCTGAAGCATCTCTATGGTCGCCGGACATCTGAACCGCCAGGAATTCGTACCGTCATTGGCCTCTCCATACCTGATATTGAATGAAATGACAGTAAGATCCTTTACTTCGTCTTTGCTCTTTCCTGCAGTTGCCGGCAAGACCATGAACAATGAAAGACATAAAATCAACAACTTTTTCATAATGTAAAATTTTAATCCAATATTTCAACCTGTCGCTAAAATTACATATTTTTATCCTTATTTTTGCATAAAACCATGAAATAGATATGATATCTGAAACATTTTCCAGCATAGGAAAAAACGAAGCCATTGAAAAGCTTTATGAAGGCACTCCTTACAAGCCTTTCGAGAGAACATCGTTCGAATTGCAGTCAAAAGGATATTCAACTGTCAAAAACAGGACTTTTACGGAAGGAATGGATTTCGACCTGTCTTATTTTCCGTTGAAACACCTTGGTTACAAATGCGTTACCGCAGTAACGGGAGATTTGTATTCTGAAATGTCCCATCCAAGGACATTGTCCGCTGTCATGGGGGTTTCTTCAAAACTGGATTATGGTGAGATAAAGGAAATCTGGTCCGGTATCGTCATTGCTGCAAAGGAGCACGGTTATTCAAAAGTTTCGCTGGATCTGAGGCCGTCACTGAACGGACTGATTGTAAGTTTGGCTGCAAACGGTGAAACATCCCTGCTCACCGGAAAACGCCGCATGCCGGCAAAAAGCATGGACCTGATATGCATCTCGGGAAATATAGGTGCCGCTTATCTGGGATTCCGGATTCTTGAAAGGGAAAAGAAAAGAATGGAATCCGGCACAAAAGAAAAGACATTCGTAACCGATGACTATAAGATAATCATCGGGGAATATCTGAAACCGGAAATCAACCCCGGTATAGTGACTCTTCTTGAAGAAGAAGATATAATCCCGTCATTCGGATACCTCATCAGCGAAGGCCTTGCCGATACGGTCAGAAGACTTGTCAGGGACAGCGGCCTTGGAGCAAAGATATATGTAGACAAGATACCTTTTGCGGGAAAGACATTCGATCTGGGCAAAGAACTCGGCATCGATCCCGTCACCGCCGCCCTGAACGGAGGAGATGACATGAGACTCCTTTTCACTATCCCTATAGGCAAACATGACAAGTTCAGGCATGACTTCCAGACTTTCGACATAATAGGACATCTCGCAAAACCGGAAGTCGGAGCAGCCCTTGTCACACCTGACGGAGTGGAATTTCCGATAAAGGCCCAGGGTTGGAAATAAAACCCTGAGCCTTCACATAAGAATATTCCGTAGAGAACATGTCAGGCCTTGCCTACTTTTGATTCCAGACAAAGCTCTTCCATCTGCTCGCTGTCTATGAAAGACGGCGAATCTATCATCATGTCCCTTCCCTGATTGTTTTTCGGGAATGCAATATAGTCACGTATCGTTTCCTGACCTCCGAACAACGCGCAAACCCTGTCAAAACCGAAAGCCAGACCACCGTGTGGCGGTGCGCCGAATTTGAACGCATTTATTATGAATCCGAACTTGTAATCGGCATCCTCTTTGGAAATACCGAGAACTTCGAACATTCTCTGCTGGACATCGGCTTCATGTATCCTGATTGAACCTCCGCCAAGCTCCGTTCCGTTAAGCACGAAATCGTATGCGTTGGCACACACCTTCTCGAGATCCTCTTTCCTGTCACTGTTGAACAGTTCAAGATGTTCCGGCTTCGGTGCCGTAAAAGGATGATGCATAGCATAAAATCTCCGGGTCTCGTCATCCCACTCCAGAAGAGGAAAATCAACAACCCACAATGGAGCAAAGTTGAAAGGATCCCTGAGTCCGAGACGGTTGCCCATTTCTATACGAAGCACACCAAGCATTGTCTGTGTCTTGCGTTTTTCGCCGCACAGGACCAGAATAAGGTCCCCTTTTCCCGCATTCATGAAATCGGCAATTTTCCGCAAATCATCCGCAGAATAGAACTTGTCAACGGAAGATTTGATGGAACCGTCCTCATTAACCTTTATATAAACGAGTCCCTTGGCTCCGACCTGAGGCCTCTTCACCCAGTCCGTCAGTTCATCCGTCTGTTTTCGAGTATATGATGCCGCTCCTTCAACACATATAGCTCCGACGTAGGGTACACTGTCAAATACGGAAAATCCGTGTCCGTGTACAAAGTCAGTTATCTCATGTATTTTCATGCCAAAGCGGATATCAGGCTTGTCGGAACCGTAGTTATCCATCGCATCATACCAGCTCATACGTGGAATCGGATTCGGAATATCCACATCAAGCACATTCTTGAAAAGCGTCCTCATCATCCCTTCAAAGACATTGAGGACATCCTCCTGCTCGACAAAAGACATTTCGCAGTCTATCTGCGTGAACTCGGGCTGCCTGTCGGCACGCAGGTCCTCATCCCTGAAACACCGTACAATCTGGAAATACCTGTCGTACCCTGCAACCATAAGAAGCTGCTTGAATGTCTGCGGAGACTGAGGCAATGCGTAAAACTGGCCCGGATTCATCCTTGACGGAACAACGAAATCCCTGGCACCCTCGGGAGTAGACTTGATGAGATAAGGTGTTTCTATCTCCAGAAAATTCAGGGAATCGAGATAATTCCTGACCTCATGCGCAATCCTGTGCCTCAGTTCGAGGGCTTTTCTCAAAGGGTTGCGTCTCAAATCCAAATATCTGTATTTCGCCCTGAGTTCCTCTCCCCCATCGCTCACATCCTCTATGGTGAACGGAGGAGTCTGCGCCTTGTTGAGTATCTTTATTTCCGACAACGCAATCTCTATGTCTCCTGTCGGCATCTTCGGGTTCTTGCTCTGCCTTTCGACAACTTTTCCGGTCACCTGAATGACATATTCACGTCCCAGAGAGGAAGCCTTTTCCACCAGTTCTCCGAGAGCAGCCGCATCGACCACCAGCTGCGTTATTCCATATCTGTCTCTAAGATCGACGAATGTCATGCCTCCGAGTTTTCTGGATTTCTGCACCCATCCTGCCAGCGTTACTGTCTGACCGGCATTATCAATACGCAATTCTCCGCATGTATGTGTCCTGTACATAATGTAAACATTCTAAAAATCGTGCGAAATTAACAAATTAAAATGGATTACGAATATATTTAAACATTATCTTTGCACCGGAATCAATTGTAATTGCATTATTTATGGAAGTCAGAGCAAAAAAATCCCTGGGCCAGCATTTTCTGACCGACCTTGCCATAGCGCAGAGGATTGCCGGTTCTCTTGAGGTTTTACCAGAAACCGATACGGATGTGCTCGAGATCGGTCCCGGAATGGGAGTCCTGACACAATACCTGCTTCAGAAGCCCGGAATACGCCTGAAAATGGTAGAGATAGACCGGGAATCGGTAGACTATCTGCTGGTCAATTTTCCACAGGTCAACGGTTCACTCATAGAAGCCGACTTCCTGAAACTCAAACTGGAAAATTTTTTCGACGGCAGATTCTGCGTAATTGGCAACTTTCCGTACAACATATCCTCGCAGATTTTTTTCAAGATACTTGAATACAAGGAACTTATACCGCAAGTGGTATGCATGATACAGAAGGAAGTCGCCGAAAGGATAGCGGAAAAACCTGGAACAAAGACATATGGAATCCTTTCTGTCCTTCTGCAGGCGTGGTATGATATTGAATACCTTTTCACCGTAGGAGAAGGTGCTTTCAATCCCCCTCCGAAAGTCAAATCAGCCGTTATCCGACTTGCAAGGAATTCCAGAACTGAACTGGGATGTGATGAAGCAATGTTCAAAACCATTGTGAAAACCGGCTTCAATCAAAGAAGAAAAATCTTGAGAAACTCGCTGAAACAGCTTATAAATGAAAAAGCTTCCAGAGAAGGATGGTCTCAGGAACAGGTTGCGGAATTCGTATCCGATCCCGTTTTCGACCTCAGACCGGAAAGGCTTGGTGTGGAAGACTTCATCAACCTCACCAACAAGATAAGTTTCTAAAACGGATTCTCATATCTCGTCCGGAAAGATTCCTTTGCTTTCCTGACATACAGTTTCAAAATATCGTCGGGAAGTCCGGTATTTTTAAGGTACCTTCTCGTAAGGACCGGATTCTTTGCCAGAGCCGTGGCAAGAAGCCATGCCATGCCCATTCTTACATAATAAGGCTTTTCCCCCTGGCAAAAACCGGCATCTTCCTCACATACATGATAAAAGATTCCCCTTTTTTCCAGTCTGACGGTTCTTGTACGGGATGTCTTTCCCTTCCTGTATGATGATTCTATTGAATCCAGCCTGATATCTTCCAGAAGTGCAAAAACATCCGGCATCCACTGATCATCCAGATAATGGCACATGGCCATGATGAGAGCATACCGAACCTGGAATTCCTTTCCGGAATAAGACTTGTCCGCAAGATGGTCCCAAAGCATTTTTCTCTCGGCATCCGTCCTGATTTTTTTCACCCATTTGGTATCACAGCAAAAGGAATCACATACCGCCCAGTTGTCCATAGCAGGCAAAAAAGCATTCACGGCTTCAAGTCTTTCGACAAGAGATGATTTTTTCCGGTTGATGACAAACCCCCTTATCATTTTTTCCTCATGGCTCATACAGTTGCTTCCCGCAATGCATTCAACATTTCCTCCTGCAGCCAGGTCTCCCGCAATAATCTTCATGTCGGGAAGATGAAGACCTGCAATTCCGCACTCATGAAGCGGATTGATTATACGTACATGACCTTCGCGATATCCGGCATCTTCCGCAAATCTCTCAGGAATATATGAAACTATGATTTCCTTTATATTTTTGTCTTCCATTTCAGATTTATTTCAGAATTATTGACAACTTTTGCAACCTTGAAAGAACGAATATACAGAACTTGTCCCGATTTTTATAAATTTGTAATATGATTTTATGAGTCTCACAATAAAAATTCTGAATTGAATTATGAAAGTAATACTGGTCAACGGCAGTCCCCATATTCATGGCTGCACATATACCGCCCTTACGGAAATAGAACGCGAACTTAAGGCCGAAGGTGTGGAAACGGAAATTTTCCATATCGGCAACCGTCCTGTTTCAGGATGTCTCGGTTGCGGCAAATGCCTTGAAACAGGAAAATGCATAATAGAAGACAATGTGAATGTCTTTCTGGAAAAGGCAAAAGACGCAGACGGTTTCATATTCGGTTCTCCGGTTCATTTTGCCAGTGCATCCGGAGCCTTAACATCGTTCATGGACAGGGCTTTCTACGGTAAAGGGAAGATTTTCAGATACAAACCTGCCGCAGCCGTCGTAAGCTGCAGGAGAGGAGGTTCAACGGCATCTTTTGACCAGCTGAACAAATATTTCACTATTTCATCCATGCCTGTGGTTTCATCCAAATACTGGAATATGGTTCATGGAAACACTCCTGAAGAGGTAAGGCAGGATCTTGAAGGTCTCCAGACAATGAGGGAGCTGGGAAGAAACATGGCCTGGCTGCTCAAATGTATTGAAGCTGGAAAACAAAACGGTATAACTCCTCCTAAAAAGGAAATTCCGGTTAAGACAAATTTTATCAGATAAAATGAAAATATGAAAAAACTGACTTCAATTATTCTGCTTTACGTACTGATCATTTTTTCAGCAGAAAATTCATACAGCAGGGAAACAGAACGGCATTTCGTTGCAGATTCGCTGGAAAGCAATCCGGAAATTCTTGAAAAACTTATGAACATGCCGAATATCGAAGTCGGCAAAGGTGTCACTTTCAGGCCGAAAAACGATTCTTATGAACTTACTCTGAGGTTCAGGATGCAGAATATGGTAGGTCTGTCTTTCGGGGACAGATTGCAACTTAACCAGACTGATGCACAGGTAAAAAGACTTCGCTTAAGGTTTGACGGATATCTGTTTTCACCACAGTTCGTTTATTCCATCCAGCTGGGATTTACGGGATATGATGCCAAGACATCTCCTAACGGGACCACCAATATCGTCAGGGATGCAATAGTATATTACAAGCCGAATTCATACTGGAATTTCGGTTTCGGACAAACCAAGCTCAAGACGAACCGTGCAAGGGTCAACTCTTCCAGTGCACTCCAGTTCGTGGACAGAAGCATAGTGAACAGCGAATTCGGTGGAGACAGGGATTTCGGATTTTTCGGTGAATACTACTATGGTGATCCCGGAGAATTCAGCCTGACCGCCCTGGCATCCGTAACTCTCGGAGAAGGACGCAATTGGGGTAGTTCCGACATAAGTGGTCTTGCATATACAGGAAGAGTCGAAATTTTCCCATTCGGAAGATTCAAGTCGAAAGGCCACTATGTTGAAGGAGATACCTATTTCGAAGAGAATCTCAAGCTCATGATGGGAGGCGGTTACAGCTTTAATCACAATGCAAAGCTCAACCAGGGATTCAAAGGGGATGTCTTTCCAACAGGAGTTACCAAAAACATCGGTGCATATTATGCCGATCTCGTCCTTAAATACAGAGGATTTGCATTCAATGCCGACTACATGGGACGCCATGCCAACAATCCGTCATCCGTGGCTTATGAAGACTGCTTCATATATACCGGATCAGGACTGAATGCCCAGGCCAGCTATCTGTTCGACGGGAAATGGGAAATCGCTGCCAGAAATTCATTGCTTATGCCAGAAAGAAAAGTGCAGCCGCTGGCAGGATACAGATTGTGGAATCAGAGCACTATCGGAGTCACAAGATACATAATAGGACACAGCCTCAAGGTCCAGGTGGATATTTCATACAATTATATGGCCGCTCCTGTCCTTTCCACATACGACCGCCTCGGTATCCGTTTCCAGGTGGAACTCGGATTGTAATCGATATAATACAGTCGGGATGACATCATAAAACTGAATTCCTCCCCTAACGGCGGATCCCTCCCGTTCCACAAAGCCACGGGCAGCTGCGGTTTACTTCATGTCATCCGACACGATTCCATAATAAGATTCTGCGCTTCTTTTTCCTCCGTCCCCGGTCGGACTCTCCCCTGATTCCTTAAGAGCGGAAAGAGGGATATCCTGCAAAACACGGTGTCTAAATTTTATTAAAGTCTGCAATCAGACATGGATATCAGGGAGTATCGTGAAAAGGCCAAAACATTATAATAAGCTTATTGATAATATTATAGAAAAATACAGGGACAGTCTGCCGGTTGAACCGCATCTGCGGATGCATACCGCGACCTGCTGCCGGACCGTTGGACTCCGGCAGGCAAAGACCCTGCTTTTATTCTACAATAGGGACTGTCGTTTAATTCCGTCATTATGAGTCAATCGGCAGACTGTCCCTGTTGTTTTTCCGATCGAACTCATCTTTTTATATTTTCGGCTCCGTTTCGGAGCCCCTTTTTTCATTTTTGGACCCAACTGGAGCCAAT
>CASGDV010000147.1 GCA_949300335.1 uncultured Bacteroidales bacterium
TTCGGAACGCAGAAGGAGCACTATGGCCTTAAACGCATCAAGGCGAGGACGAAGCAGACCGAGATCCTGTACATCTTCTTCGGCATCCACACGGCGAACGTGGTCCAGCTTGTCCGGCGGGAATCCGACGAAATTGCCCAGGCAGCCTGACACTCGAGGTGAGTGAGAAACGGCCCTTCCACTGGAGTATTGGCTCCTGTCGGGTCCGAAAATGAAAAAATCGGCCCCGAAACGGAGCCGAAGATATAAAAAGATGAGTTCGATCGGAAAAACCACAGGGACAGTCTGCCGGTTTACTCATGTTGAAGGAATTAAACGACAGTCCCTATTATAATCGCGGTCATTATGGCAATAGCCGATATTTTTTTCATATATTTGTAAGTCCTTTGAAAATAATCTTCTGATGTATACTTTTCTTTTTTCATTGTTGCTGCTTGCAGCAGGTTATTTCCTTTATGGAAAAATCGTAGACAAGTTTTTCGGAGCCGACAAATCCCGTGCCACCCCAGCGTATTCAAAATGTGACGGTGTCGACTTCAAACCGATGCCTGTCTGGAAGATATTCGTAATTCAGTTTCTGAATATTGCCGGGCTCGGGCCGATTTTCGGTGCGATAATGGGAGCGGCATACGGACCGGTTGCCTATCTGTGGATTGTAGTGGGGTGCATTTTCATGGGTGCGGTACATGATTATTTTTCAGGGATGCTCTCGATAAGGAACGGAGGAGCCAACATGCCTGATATCGTAGGAAAATATCTCGGGCGAAATGTAAAGGCTTTTCTTTTTGTCCTCGTATCTCTGCTTTTGCTGGCGGTCGGAGTCTCATTCGTAACAGGACCTGCCGACTTGATTGCATCCATGACGGGAATCGACAAGACTGTCTGGCTTTATGTGATTTTCGTTTATTATATTCTTGCAACTCTTTTACCGATAGACAAGATTATCGGTTCGATATACCCGTTTATGGGGGCAGCCCTTCTTTTTATGGCTGTGGGAGTTGCTTTTTCAATGATTTTCAGGGGACTGGAAGGTTCTCTGCAGATACCGGAACTGACTCTTTCATCATTGAAGAACTATCATGCGGACCCTGACAACAATATTCTGATACCGATGTTGTTCGTAGTCATTTCATGCGGGGCAATTTCCGGATTCCATTCGACCCAGTCCCCGTTGATGGCAAGATGTCTTGAGAACGAGAAATATGCCAGGCCTGTATTCTATGGTGCGATGATAACGGAAGGTGTTGTCGCCATGATATGGGCAACTGCGGCAATTGCGTATTTCGGAGGACCGGAAGGTTTGAACAAGGCGTCATCGGAAGGAATAATGATAGGAGGAACTTTGACAAAGGTAACACCTGCCATCGCAGTAGACATGATTTGTAAGAGCTGGCTCGGAAAGGTAGGAGCTGTTATTGCCGTCATTGGAGTGGTGGTGTGCCCGATAACTTCGGGAGATACGGCATTCAGAAGCCTGAGACTCACTATTGCCGACCTTTTCCGCTATGACCAGAAATCCATATGGAAAAGAGTGGCCGTAAGCGTTCCGATTTTCATTCTGGCCTATATGTGCTGCATGCTGGATTTTTCCACGGTATGGAAATATGTGGGTATTACAAATCAGTTGCTTGCTACTATAATACTCTGGACTGCATCATCCTATCTTGCTATTCAAAAGAAGCCGCATTGGATGACTTCCATACCGGCGACATTCCTTACATTCGTTTGCGTAAGTTATTTCATCGTCGCTCCATATGTCAGCGGAGGTCTGCATCTTTCACCGGCGGCAGGTTATGCAGCGGGATGTATTACCGCCCTGTTGCTTCTTGCGGTATTCTGCCGTTATGCATGGAAAATGAGGAGATAGTCAGCGGATACGCTTGTGCCTTTTTGCCGGTCTTGCGACAAGCTGAATGTCGATACCTTCGATTTTATAACCTTTGAAGCGTTTCCGGCTGAAATATTTTTCCACGAATTCTGTAAGTTCTTCGTCTATGACATCCTTGTAAGTGTGGTTTTCGCAATCATAGATATGTGCATGACTGAATGTGTTGACGTCGAAATACATTTTGTTGTTTGAACTCATCCGATGATGGTAAATGCCCAGTCCAGCAAGGCTTGTCAAGATGTTGTATACAGATGCTACCGTAACGGAGGTCCCCTCATTGGAAATTATGTCTTCCGTCACCATATCAGCCGACGCATGTCCAAGCCTGAGCATGGCCTCATGTACGGCCAAACGCTGCGGAGTGGCCTTGAGACCGTGTTGCTTGAGCAGGGATTTGAAATTTTCCCTTGTAATGTCTTTTGTCGTCTGTTCGTCCATTTTCACGTGTTTGATACGCGCAAAGTTAAAAAGAAATGAGGTTTTTGCCAAATAATATTGAAATATTCTAAATTAACAAGCAATTCCCGGAGAAGTCGGGAAATTGTTCTTTTGATAAAAAGTGGTATTTTTACAGGATATTTCATTCATTATGGGAAAGAAAATAAAAACCGGAAACTATGATTTCTGGGCCGTGGTGACCGGAGCAGCTTCAGGGATGGGACGTATATATGCTGTACGTCTTGCAGAAATGGGATATAATCTTCTCCTTGTCGACATCAATTCGGAAAGACTTGATGAAACCGCCGGTGAAGCGGAACGGAAAGTCTTGTCGGGAGCCGGTTCGGGACATGACAAATTCAAGGTACTTGCCGTCGTACAGGATCTTTCTTCAATGGATGCTGCCGGTAGGATAGCGGCTGTCGCTACGGAAAATTCCTGTGAGGTCGAGGTTCTTGTCAACAATGCCGGGATGTTCTTTTTCAGAAGTGTTGCCAGCACTTCCAGAGAACGGCTTTCCGCAATTATGATGGTGCATAACTATACTCCTCTCATGCTTTGCCGCGAGTTCCTGCCTTCAATGCTTGAAAGGAAGTCGGGATATATTCTGAATATATCATCACTGGCAGCTTGGATGCCATGGCCAGGAGTAGGGATGTATGCCAATACGAAACGTTTCGTAAAGGATTATTCGAGGTCAATAAGAATAGAATGCAAGGGGTCCGGAGTAAGTGTCACTTCGGCTTATTTCGGAGCTGTCGATACACCTCTTTACAAGTTGTCTCCGGAAAAACGGAGACTCGCCCACAGGCTGGGAATAATGATTTCGCCCGAAAAAGCGGTTGACAAGGCTTTGTATGCCATGTTCAGAAAAAGAAACGGAGTCATGCCGGGGCTTTTCAACAAGATAGCCCTGCCTTTCGTGAAAATCATGCCCGAGTGGCTGCTGTCTGTTCTGTACAAGTGGGTAAATGCCTTCGGAGGGAATGCGGATGTCAGAGAAAAATAGCTATATTTGCAGGTTACGTATCAATTGTTGAGTATTTATGAATAGTAATAGTATAAGATGTCTGATAATAGGCGGAGGTCCGGCCGGATATACCGCTGCAATATATGCATCCAGAGCAGGACTTTCTCCAGTGTTGTATGAAGGAATCCAGCCTGGGGGACAGCTGACCACCACTACCGATATAGAGAATTATCCGGGATTTGAAAATGGAGTTTCTGGACAGGTGCTGATGGACGACATGAAGGCTCAGGCCGTGCGGCTCGGTGCCGACATAAGATACGGTGTCATCACCGATGCGGATTTGTCCGAAAGACCGTTCAGGCTGACGGTTGACGGTGAAACCTCCGTTGTCGCGGATTCCGTAATCATAGCTACGGGTGCAACGGCAAAATATCTCGGACTTCCTTCGGAAGAAAAATACAAGGGAATGGGGGTTTCCGCATGCGCCACTTGCGACGGGTTTTTCTATCGGGGGAAAACAGTCGCCGTCGTAGGGGGAGGAGATACGGCATGTGAGGAAGCATCATATCTGGCCGGTCTCTGTGAGAAGGTATATATGATTGTAAGGCGTGATGTTCTGAGGGCTTCGGCAGCCATGCAGTCCAGAGTCATGAATACTCCGAATATTGAAATATTGTGGAACTGCAATACCCGGGAGATACTCGGAGATGACAGCGGAGTGACCGGAGTCAGGCTTGTCCGCAAGGATGGCGAGGTTTTTGATATCAGCGTACACGGCTTTTTCCTGGCCATAGGACATCATCCGAATTCGGAACTGTTCAGCAAATGGGTGGACGTCGATGGTGATGGTTATATAGTTACGGACGGAAAGACAAGCAGGACAAATGTTCCGGGAGTTTTCGCTGCCGGTGATGTCCAGGACAATATATATCGTCAGGCCGTAACAGCTGCGGCATCAGGATGCAAGGCCGCCATGGATGTGGAGAAATTCCTTAATTCTTTATAAAAAGTAAGATGAAGACCGGTAGTTATTTGAATCTGTTTTGTATCGTATTGACTTGCGTGATGTTTTCGACTTCATGCAAATCCCAGTATGAAGCATTGCTAAACAGTAACGATGTTGATGCCAAGTATGAGGCGGCTTTTCAATACTTCAATGATGCGAAATATACGAAATCTGCGGCTTTGTTCGAGTCGCTTTCCGTTCTGACCAGCGGCTCGGAAAGGGACGATACTGTACAGTATTTCTGGGGCCTGAGCAATTACAGGGCCAAGGATTATTATGTGGCCGAAACCAACTTTGCAAATTTCGTGGAAAGTTATCCGAGAAGTCCGTTTTCGTCAGAGGCCAGATTCCTGAGGCTCGACTGTCTCTATAGACAGACTCTGAGATATGAACTCGATCCTACTCCTACAAAAGTTGCAATCAATGCGATAATGGAATATATAACCGAATATCCGTCCACGACCCATATGCCGCAATGCAATCTCATGCTCGACGATTTGAATCTCAGGCTCGATACGAAAGCTTATGAGGCGGCAAGGCTTTATTACAAGATGGAGGATTACATTGCATCCAAGGTAGCTTTCAAAAATGTGCTCAAGGATGATTCCGACAATGTATACCGGGAACAGATACTTTACTATATAGCCATGTCTTCCTATAAGTATGCTCATTTGAGCGTGGAACAGAAACAGAGGGAACGTTATCTTATATTCATAGATGATTATCTGAATTTTGTGGGTGAATACCCTGAGTCGGTATACAGAAGGGAGCTGGATGCCATGTATCAGAGGGTGCAGAAAGTGCTCGGAAGATTTGCCGGTCCAGATGACGGGGAAGGTTCCGCACTTGATGAAAAATATTTCAAAAAAGAAAGGAAAGCATTGGAAAAGCAGGAGAAAAAATCTGCGAAAAAAAATGAAACCCGTCAGTGAATGACGTGTATAATATAATAGAGACTATAAAATAATTCGATAATGACAAAAACAAAAAAAATTCCGTCCAATACGGTTACAAGAGATTTGTCCGACCTGGCTGAGCCAACAGGAAATATTTATGAAACAGTTGTAATCCTGTCAAAAAGGGCCAACCAGATAGCAATTGCGGAAAAGAAGGAGTTGACAAAGAAACTGGAAGATTTCAAGAATGACCGCGATACAATGGAGGAAATTTTCGAGAACAGGGAGCAGATAGAAATCTCCAAGTATTACGAAAGGCAGCCTAAACCAAGCCTTGTCGCAATATCCGAATTCGAGAACGGAGAGGTTTTCTACAGAATGGCGAACAGTGATTCTGACAATGAATAACTGACCTTATGCTGCAAAGGCTTCTGGTAAGGAATTATGTACTGATAGACTCTTTGGAAATATGTTTTCCAAAGGGTCTTGTCATCATAACCGGACAGACAGGTGCCGGAAAGTCCATTCTTATGGGTGCCTTGTCTCTGATTACAGGTTCACGAACGGATTTTTCCGTCATCTCTTCTTCGGCAGATTCATGTACAGTCGAGGCCGAGTTCGTTCCGGACAACGGAAGTTTCGATCCGGAGCTACGGCTTGTCGTCGAGGATGCCGGTGCCGACTGGGATGACGGCAGTCTGATTCTCAGACGCAGCATTTCACGCAACGGAAGATCCAGAGCCTTTGTGAATGATGTTCCCGTTACGCTGCAGGTTCTCGGAGACCTTTCATCCAGACTGATTGACATACATTCCCAGCATCAGACATTGAAACTGTCGGACAATGCGTTCCAAAGATCTGTACTTGACCTTTTTGCAGGTAACGGCAAACTGCTTGAGACATGTTCGGCTAGGTACAGGCTTCTGTCTTCATTAAAGTCCGAGCAGAGGGAACTGAACGAAAAGATGGACAGGCTCAGTGCCGACAGGGAATATACCGAGGCCCGTCTTAAGCAGCTGGAAGATGCATCTCTGAAATCCGGAGAACTGGAAGAGCTGGAGGCGGAGCAGAAAATTCTGGCAAATGCCGAAGAAATCAAAGGCTTTTTGTGCAGCTCGATAGATATGTTTGACGGAGGGAACGGCGGGAATTCTTCCGTGATTTCTTCTGTCCGGGATATGGAAAAGATGCTGACCAAAGTATCTTCCCTGGTACCGTCACTGAAAGAAATTCCGGAAAGATTGTCAGCGTGCCGTATAGAACTGGATGACATATATTCTGAAATATCGGCGGCAAATGCTTCCATTGATATTTCTGAAGGGCGTCTTGACGAGGTGGAAGGCAGAATTTCCGAACTGTATTCCCTGATGCACAGATTTTCATGCAGATCGGTCGACGAACTCATCCAGCTCAGGGATAAACTTTCTTCATCATTGTCGGATACCGAGGACCTGAGTTCTAAACTTGATTCGCTTACCGTTGAAATAAACAGACTGGACAAAGAACTCTCGGATGTCGCAGCGTCTCTTCATGATGCCAGAATCAAGGCAAAGAAGGGTTTTGCTTCTTCCGTAATGGAATCTCTTTCTTTCATGGAATTGGGCGGCTCGAAATTCGAAATTGAATTGAAACCGGTGGAAATCGGTCCGTCGGGAGGAGATGAAGTGCATTTCCTTTTTTCTTCTACCGGAGAATCACCGGTCGATATCAGACAATGTGCTTCGGGAGGAGAACTCTCACGTATCATGCTTGCATTGAAGAATGTCATGGCTTCATACATGCAGATGCCAACAATGGTATTCGATGAAATTGACACAGGTGTTTCCGGAAGTGCGGCCGACAGGATGGGGGCGATGGTTTGCGGCATGGGCGAGAGGATGCAGATATTCGCTATAACCCATCTTCCGCAGGTGGCGGCAAAGGGAAACGCACATTATCTGGTAAGCAAGTCTGCCGGTGCAGAAAACCGCACGGTCACAGAAATCAGAAAACTTACTGATGATGAGAGAATTCTCGAAGTTGCGCGCATGCTGAGCGGTTCTACGCTAACCGATGCGGCCGTGGCCAATGCAAAATCGCTTATGGGATTGAATTGACTTTATTCGGTCTTGATTTCCGTGATGGTGTAATCAGGATTATATACGATTCTTTTCACGGCAGTATTTATCAGACCGCATGATGAACCGTCGTTGCACTTCCTTTCAAAACGGAAATTCGACTGCAGCATGTGTTCACGCATATTTTCGATGCTTTTTTGCCAGTCTTTCCCATATTCATGGTATTTTCTGATGAAATAGCATGCGACATCATAGCCCTGAAAGGCAAACGGAGTCGGTTCCGTATTGAACAGCGCCCTGTATTTCATAAGGAAATCCTTTACTTTCGCATCATTGTAATCAATATGATATGAAAGGGATACGTGCATCCTTGTCTTGTGGAAATTGTCTATCTCTATGGTTTCGAAACTCCGTATTCTCGATGGGGCATACAGAACGATGTCATATTTCTTATGAATGAGCAGGTTGAGATTCCTGACAACATCATTTACGAATGCTTCGCTTTCAGATGCTATGAGAACTCTGTTTGTGGAATTGAGATTCATCATCTTTTCCAGTGAATACAGGATGTCCCTTCCCTCCAGAATACTGTATGACAGTGAAGAGTGCTGAAGACCGCTGTTTCCCAGTCTTTCTGTCAGGGTTTTCATCTCCGCAGTTTCCCTGGCGCCCTTTTCCAGTATCGTGATTACCCTGTCCTCCGGTTTTCTGTCCTCGGAAATCCAGCTGATAAGGTCGTCATACTGCGTCGCATATGAGGCCGGTACCTGTGTCAGGTTTTCATGGCCGGACACGAGGGCTTCCACCCTGTGGTCCAGCGGCGAGATTATGTTCGTGTTGGATGGTGCAACTTCAAGCAGCCGGGAAATATCCCCGCTGGAAACAGGGCCTATCACAAGATCGCTTGCCTTTAGCCTTTCCTCCGTAACGTGAAGCGAGCCTCCTGCTACGTCATATACACTCAGATCTATATTTATTCCTGAATTACCCATGTCATTGACAGCCATGAGTACGCCGCTGTAGAAATCGAAATTATTGCTGCTTCCGCCGGTCCCGGATGCATTCAGGGGCAGCATGAGGGTAACGTTGACCTTGTTCTTCGGAAACAGTTTTGCAGGTGTTGCCTCCTGTCTTCCAGCCTCTTCTCTGACCGGAACAGGAATGCTGTCTTTTTTGATTTCAGGCTTTTCCGGCTCGGATGCAACTATCTCGGAATACGGGATTTTCAGTTTTTGCTTTTTCGTGAGTTTGCGTCCGGTGAGGTTGTTGAGTCTCATTATCGACTCGACAGATACTCCGTACTTTTCGGATATCACATCTAAATCCTCATACCATTTTACCGTATGAATCCTGTATTCGGCTTCCTCTTCCTTCTGTTTTTTCACTTTTTTCCTGTCGCTGTCCCTGACCTCTGGCATATTACTTCCCGTATCCTTCCGTACAGCTTCTTCCTCCTTGACATCAGCATTCTGTGTATTTGGGGCAACCGTATTTTTATCCACGGCAGGAATGAGAATAATGGAGTTTTTTTTCAATCCGGTCTCCTTCAGGGATGGGTTGGCCTTGTATATGTCATCAATGCTGACATCATATGCCTTGCTTATTGAAAACAGTGTCTGGCGCTCAAGCACAATATGTGAATAATACATGATTCCGTTCATCCTGACCTTTTCCTTCGATACGGTGACCGGAGTCGATTCATACTCCTGTGCAACGGCATTCCGGATGCCTGCACATGCCAAGAACAGAATTATGATTGCTAAATACCTGATTATTCCTTGATATGATGTCATATGCATGTCTGTTTGTCGTTTCATATCCTTTCCGCAAAGGAAACCAGATTCCCGCAGAAAGTTTCCCAAGATAATCTTTCTTTTTCTTTTTTTATGTTTCCGATGCATGAAGTTGCAACTGAAGGGTCACTGAAGTAGTACTCTATCTTTTTCCGGATTTCACTGCACTCAGGTCTGTCCGCTACAATTCCCGTACCTCTGTTTCCGATGGTCTCCTTCAGACCTCCGGTATCCGTGACAATCATCGGAACCTCGAAATGATAGGAAACGGAACTGATGCCGCTTTGCGTGGCACTTCTGTACGGAAGAACGGTAAGGTCCGCAGCAGAAAAATAATCAGCCACTTCGGAATCCCTGACATAGTGAAGGTAGGTATGTATCCTGTCTCGTCCCGGAGACCTGTCTATCATCTCCTGATATTTGGAGAAACTCCCGTAAGGCTCGCCTGCAATTATCAGCTGGTAGCTGTCATCGAGAGCGGAGAAAGCTTCAATCAGGATATCAAGACCCTTGTATTCCCGTATCAGACCGAAGAAAAGAAGATTCTTTTTTCCGGAAGCCAGCCCCAGTTTTCTTTCGGCACTTTCCCTGGAAACCTTTTTCCCGAAATGCGAGTACAGAGGATGCGGCAATATTTCGTATTCTGCATCCGGCTTAATTCCGGTAAGGTCTTTTGCCACTGCCTCGCATAATGTTATGAATGCCGTGCTTCCAGTCAGGAAAAATTTTGTGAGAGGAGTATCGAAAAAATGCCTCTCGTGCGGAACGACGTTGTCCAGTATCGATATAACCTTGCATTTCTTTTTCAGCCGTCTTGTGACATATCCGAGTGACGGGGCAAAATATGACATCCAGTATCTTACAATAAGAAGATCCGGTTCCCATTCCGAAATTCTCCGTGCCGTCTTCCCGTATGTAAACGGATTGGCCGTATCCAACAGGGATTCGCTCTCTATCGGTACGGCCTCGTCATTCTCCGAAACAAATTGTGTCTTTCCCGGGAACAGAAATTCCGGATATTGCCGTTTGAAATTGAAAGCCTTGACATCGTGAGACTTTCCCAGTTCATTGTAAAGACAAGCATTAAACTGGGAAATACCCCCGCGAAAAGGATAGAAACATGACAATATCGCTATTCTCAACCGTCAGTCCTTTTTATTTTTATTCTTGACGTATTCCTCGTTGAGCCCGGCAAGCACATCATCGGTGATATCCAGTGCCTCATCCCCCGTGATTACAGGAGAACCGCCCTGGTTGGTCAGAATCATCGCATATTGCTTTTCCTCATTGTACTTGTCCAGGAATGTCTTTATCGCATCAGCAAGCTGGTTCATCATTACGACCTGCTCTTCATTTATTTCATTCTGCTTCTGTGCAGCATAATTGTTGAATTCCGCTTCCTGTTTCTGCAGCTCCTGTCCCTGTACTTCCGCAGATGAACGGGTAATCAGACCTTTGCTCACCTTTTCCTGGAAACTTCTTATCTCTCCCTCCAGTTTCCTGCCCCTTCTGTCGACTTCTGCCTGGATATTCTGTACCTTAGTCTCAACGACTGACCTCAGGTCATTTGCCATGTCATATTCCTGAAGAATCCTGTCCAGCTGTATATAGACGATATCCCCTTTATTTGCCGTAGTGTCGGCCGCTGCCCCGGATACTCCGGAAACCTGTGCGGATTCGCTGCCGTGAGTGAAACCGATGTATTTGACTGTCGCAAAAACAGCGAGACAAAGGGAAAGTCCGCCGACAATGAGAGAAACAATGGAAATTGTATTAACGTTTTTCATCTGTTATTGTATTAATTATTATTTTCGCATTAAACCTGTAATCATGCAAATTTATAAAATATTTTAGAAGAGGCCGTTTTTTTGCTTAAAAAACATCGCCAAAATGGAAATCCGGCATGATATGCGTCATTTTGCGGATTTTACTCGGGAAAGATACTCCTTTACGGTCTTCTCCAGCCCCATATACAAAGCATCGCAAATGATGGCATGTCCGATGGAAACTTCATCGGTCCACGGAATCCGTTTTATATAGTATCCGAGATTCTCCAGATTGAGGTCATGCCCTGCATTCAGTCCGATGCCGCATTTTCTCGCCTCTTCCGCTGCCTTGACAAAATCCGCAATGGCTTTTTCCGGGTCCAGAGCATAGAGCCGGGCATAAGATTCCGTATATAATTCGACCCTGTCGCATCCGCATGAGGCCGCACCTTTGACCATTACGGGATCAGGATTTACGAATATCGAAGTCCTGATTCCCTTTTTCCTGAATTCCGAACATATGTCTGTGAGAAACTCTCTGTTCTCCAGAGTGTCCCATCCGGCATTCGAGGTTATTGCATCGGGAGCGTCGGGTACCAGGGTCACTTGTGCGGGAACAACCTCCATTACAAGATCGATGAATGACGGTACGGGATTACCTTCTATGTTCAGTTCGGTGGTAAGGACCGGCTTCAGGGCCCTGACATCGGAATATCTTATGTGTCTCTCATCCGGACGGGGATGGACCGTGATCCCTTCCGCTCCGAATTTCTCGCAGTTGACGGCAGCCTGTATTACGTCAGGTATATTCCCGCCTCTGGCATTGCGTATTGTCGCTATCTTGTTGATGTTTACACTCAGTTTTGTCATATCCTTTAACTTTGAGACGGCAAAAATATAAAAAAAAACATCCATGTTTCACCATATTTGTAAATTATGTGTTAATTTTGGCACTTTGTGACTTCGCGCGGACTTATGAGAATTGCCATATACATACGCAATCGCACTCTGGAAAATGACGGCCGTCTTCTGAAACTGATGAAAGATTTGGAAAACGGCGGGAACGAACTTTATGCGGCCAGTGTCAGCGATGATCTCCAGCCCGGCACCGATATGCTTATCAGTGTCGGGGGCGACGGTACTTTTCTTTCTGCCGCGGCCAGAATAAGCGACAGGGGCATACCTGTCCTCGGAGTCAATCTCGGGCGTCTCGGGTTTTTGTCGGAAAATCACCCGGAGGCGGTCGCACCGGCTCTGGCTTCGGGAAGTTATACGATAGAGAACAGAACTCTTCTTAAGGCTGTCCTGCTTTCAGGGAAATGCGGAATGCCTGTTCCGGGAGAGTCTTGCGCCCTGAATGAAATAACCGTCCACCGCTCCGGGGCGGCAATGCTCGGGGTGGATGTCCGCATTGACGGGTCGGAGCTGCCTGCTTACTGGGCAGACGGACTGGTCATAGCTACAAGTTCCGGTTCCACGGCATACTCGCTCAGCGTAGGTGGTCCTATAGTGCTTCCGGAATCAAAGGTCCTGATAATTTCCCCCATAGCCCCGCATAACCTGAATGTAAGACCTCTGGTGATTCCTGATACGTCTGAAGTCGAATTGTCGTTCAGGTCCAGGGACAACGGAATAATGCTTACCATAGACAACCGGAATTATGAAATTGATTCCGAGGAGATTGTACGAATATCGATGGCACAGTTTTCGCTTAAGCGGGTCAGGCTTAATGATTCCAATTTCATAAATGCCCTTACAAGCAAACTGTTCTGGGGCGAGGATATAAGAAACGGATGTAAATGATGGAAGAAAACAAGGTACCATTGCATGTATCCATGATCATGGATGGAAACGGCCGTTGGGCCCGGCTCAAAGGGAAAGAGCGTATAGAAGGACACAGGGAAGGAGTGGAGAGTGTCCGGGCCTGTACCGAATATGCAATCGAAAAAGGCATAGGATATCTTTCGCTTTTTGCCTTTTCTGAAGAAAACTGGGGAAGACCGGACAGCGAGGTCAGCTTTCTTATGGAACTTATGGTCAAGGCCATGGTTGCCGAACTGCCCTCTTTCATGGAAAATGGAATCCGGTTCCGTGTCCTGGGCAACAGGGAAAGGCTGACGCAGGAGTTGAAAGACGTGATTGATGACTGTATGGAACGTACTGCTTCGAATTCGAGACTGAATCTGATTGTCTTTCTGAGCTACAGCGGGAAATGGGACATTCTTCAGGCGGCAAAACGTTTTGCAGCCGATATGCTGGCTGATTCCGCCGGTCCGGAAAGGCTGAATGACACCGGAATCGGGGATTTCGAAAAATATCTGGTTACGGCGGGGATTCCGGATCCGGATCTGATAGTCAGGACTTCCGGAGAGAAACGAATGAGCAATTATCTGCTGTGGCAGGGAGCTTATTCGGAATTCTATTTTACCGATGTGCTTTGGCCCGATTTCCGTAAAGGAGAGTTTCAAAAAGCCCTTGATTCATATGCCTTGAGGGAACGTCGTTATGGTAAAGTTTTCAAATAATCATTATATTTGCAACCTCGAAACAAGAACAGAAAGATGAGAGTATATCGTATATTGTCGGTCATAATATCCTTTGTTTTCTCTTATTCCCTTTTCGCACAGGGAAATGGCATAACGGTAGATTACAACAATCCGAAGAAATATGTGATCGGCGGGGTTCGTGTCGACGGCAACCATTATTTCGGAGCCGAGAAGATACTCCAGCTTACCGGACTCCAGAAAGGAATGGAAATCACGGTCCCGAGCGAGGAAATTTCGTCTATTGTAAACAGATTATGGCTTCAGAGATATTTTGAGGATGCCGCAGTCGTCATCGACTCTATTGCTCCGTCTCTTGATACGGCTTTTTTCTGTATCCGTATAAAGGAGCGTCCGCGTGTTTCGAGATGGACATTCACCGGAGTAAGGAGCGGTGAAGAGAAGGAGCTTCGCGAAAGAATCAATCCGAAAAGGGGAGGAGAGTTTTCGGATTATGTCGCCAAGACGAGTTCCGATATCATTAAGCGGTATTTTAAGGAAAAAGGTTTCCTCCTTTGCGATGTTGACGTACAGACGGAGAAGGATTCGATAGTGAGGAGCGCTATCCGCGTGAACTTTGCCGTCAACAAGGGAGAAAAGGTGAAAATACAGAAGATTACCTTCGAAGGCAATGAACATGTAAAGGAATCCAAACTCGTCCGTTCAATGAAGAAGACAAAGGACAAGAGGCTCATGAACTTCTTCAACTCGAAGAAATTCAACGAAAAGGAATATGAAAACGACAAGAGGGGGCTTATCAGCGCATTCAATGAAGCCGGTTACAGGGACGCGAGGATTGTGAAAGATACGATGTATTATGTAGAGCCGAACCGTCTCGCCATCGACTTCAAGATTGATGAAGGGAAAAGATATTATTTCAGGAACATAACCTGGACCGGAAACTCGGTATATTCGTCCGACGACCTCAACAGGGTGCTCATGATCAACAAGGGAGACGTCTATGATGTGGTCACGATGGACCAGCGTCTCACCGGCGGAGGAAAGCAGAACGAGTATGACGTTTCCAAGCTTTACAGGGATAACGGCTATCTGTTTTTCAGTATCCAGCCTGTCGAATTGAACATAGAAGGGGATTCCGTCGATGTCGAGATGCGTATTGTCGAGGGAAAACCGGCCAAATTGAACAACATTATAATCAACGGAAACACCCTTACCAATGAGAGAGTAGTGAGGAGGCAGGTCTTCACGCGTCCCGGTTATCTTTTCAGCCAGACGGACTTCGAGCGTTCCATAAGGGAAATCGCTTCTCTCGGACAGTTCGATCAGGAGGCCATTGCGGATCCTGCAAAAGGATATTCCATTCTGCCGAACCAGCTCGACAACACGGTAGATATAGTTTATAATGTAACGGAAAAACCGTCGAGCCAGCTGGAACTTTCCGGAGGTTGGGGCGGAAACACCTTCGTAGCTACAGTCGGTGTCAGCTTCAACAATTTCTCCACGAGAAGATTTTTCGACAAGACCGCATGGCGTCCGGTACCACTGGGAGATGCCCAGAATCTTGCTGTCAGGTTCCAGACAAACGGAACGTATTATACCAGCCTTTCAGCCAGTTTCATGGAACCGTGGCTATTCGGAAAGAAGCCGACTTCGCTCAGCATATCAGCCTACTATACAAGACAGACCAACTCATACCTTGCATTCAATATTCTGAACAATGATGAATTCATGGAGGTGTACGGTTTTGCAGCCGGTATAGGAAAAAGGCTTAAGTGGCCGGACAACTATTTTGTCCTTTACAACCAGTTGAGCTGGCAGACGTACAAGTTGCAGAACTGGCAGTACAACTTCCTCTTCGAGACAGGTCTGTCCCATAACCTGAGCTATACCCTCAGTCTTTCGAGGAACTCTACGGACCAGCAGATTTACCCGCGAATGGGATCGGATTTCAGCATGTCGGTACAGCTGACCCCTCCTTATTCCCTTCTCAGGAAAAAGGACCGCGGCGTACTGGATGAAAACGGCAACCCGACCCGTGTCGACAGCTGGAGGGATATAGATTATGACAGACAGACGTCCCAGGACAGATACCGCTGGATAGAGTATCACAAATGGTCCTTCAAGGGAGCGATATAAACAAGACTTGTCGGCGATTTAGTCCTGATGGCGAGGGCCCAGTTCGGATATCTCGGATATTATAACAGGAACTGGGGATATTCTCCATTCGAAGGCTTCCTTCTCGGAGGTGACGGTATGTCGGGATACAATACATACGGATCGGAGGTGATTTCCCTGAGAGGTTATTCGAACTATTCCCTCACTCCTTACGTAAGGACTCCTTACAGTTCGCAGGGCAGCGCATATGCAGGAAACGTATATGACAAGTTTACCGTCGAACTCAGATATCCTGTAATCCTTCAGCCGCAGTCTACAATCTTTGCTCTCGTCTTTCTTGAGGGCGGAAACTGCTGGTCGGACATAAAGGATTTCAATCCGTTCCAGATCAAACGTTCGGCCGGTGTCGGCGTGAGGGTATTCCTGCCTGTCGTAGGTCTGCTCGGAGTTGACTGGGGATGGGGATTCGATGACCAGACGAACGGAAGAAGCCAGTTCCATTTCGTCATAGGACAGCAGTTCTAGCCGGAATTTTCCCGTAATTGTTTTATAATGGAAAACTAATTAATCAAATATCATGAAAAAGATCATCACAATTATCGCAATTGCATTGACAGGAATTGCGGCAAATGCACAGAATCTAAAATTTGCACACGTGAACATGCAGGAATTGATACAGTTGATGCCTGAAATGGACTCTGCGAGAGTCCAGAGCGATGCTGCTGCCAAGGATGCGCAGGAGACTTACCAGACGATGGTTCAGGAGTTTCAGACAAAGTACCAGCAGTTCCAGCAGAAACAGTCGACCTGGACACCGGCAGTAATGGAAAGCAAGCAGAAGGAACTTGCAGAAATCGAGAACAGAATCAATGAATTCCAGCAGGCTATCCAGCAGGATCTCCAGCAGCTTCAGAACCAGCTTATGGCTCCTATCTACCAGAAGGCTCAGGAGACTGTCAACAACATAGCAAAAGCCAGCGGATATATATATGTATTCGATGTTTCTTCTGTGCTGTATGTAGACAATGCCCAGAGTACGGATATTACCAAGGAGGCAAGGACTGCCTTGAATATTCCTGAAGACAGAACGCTGGAGGCTCTCCAGGCAGAACTTCAGGCAAGAGCACAGGCTGCTCAGCAGGGTATGTAATGTAATTTTGTATCTATATTGTAAATTTTCAGGAAAGCGGTTGATTTTTCAGCCGCTTTTTTCGTATATTTATAGTTCGTGTTTTTCTTGTGTGTAAAACTTTTTTGATAAATCGTTACACATTTGTATTTATTTGTTTAGATTTGTAGAAACTTTTTTGTTTTTAATTATAAATCATTATCAAGCATGCGACACAAAGTAATAGACGCTAAAGATGTTGTGATTCGTTTTGCTGGAGATTCAGGAGATGGAATGCAGTTGACGGGATCTCTCTTTGCCGACATGTCGGCAGTGTATGGAAACGAACTTTCTACTTTCCCCGATTATCCCGCAGAAATCCGTGCCCCACACGGTACAGTTTCTGGCGTGTCAGGATTTCAGGTGCATATCGGGAGTAATCATGTGACGACTCCGGGGGATTTCTGCGACCTGCTGGTTGCTATGAATCCTGCGGCTTTGAAGGCCAATGCGAAATGGTTGAAGAGGACGGCCATGGTCCTTATAGATGAGGATACCTTCGACGAAGAAGGACTTGCCAGGGCCGGATTCACAGGTGATCCGATTGCGGAACTTCATATCGAGGACAGGGAAATCATCGTAGCCCCGATTACCCAGCTGACCAGGGAGAGTCTCAAAGACAGCGGTCTTGATGCCAAGACCATTGCCAAATGCAAGAATATGTTCGTTCTGGGAATGGCTTGTTTCATCTATAGCCGTCCTATGGAATATATATACGATTATCTTCAGAAGAAATTCGGAAGAAAACATCCTGAATTCGTTGCTCCGAACAAGAAGGTGCTCAATGACGGCTATAACTATGCATCCAATATCCAGGCAATACCGAATACATATAATGTACAGCCTGCAAATTTGAAAAAGGGCCTGTATAGGAACATTACCGGCAACCAGGCCATTGCCTGGGGACTTCTTGCCGCATCGGAGAAATCCGGACTTCCGCTTTTCTGCGGATCTTATCCGATAACTCCGGCCACGGCAATCCTCGAGGAACTGGCAATCCACAAGAATCTGGGTGCCAAGACTGTCCAGGCCGAGGATGAGATTGCCGGAATATGTACGGCAATAGGTGCTTCCTTTGCCGGAAATCTGGCCGTTACCACTACTTCCGGTCCGGGACTTTCCCTGAAATCCGAAGCTTTGGGGCTTGCCGTAATGACAGAACTGCCTCTTGTCGTAGTAGATGTCCAGAGAGCCGGCCCTTCGACAGGTATCCCGACAAAAACGGAGCAGACGGACTTGAATCAGGCCCTGTATGGAAGAAACGGAGAGTGTCCGATGGTCGTCATGGCTGCACATTCTCCTGCAAATTGCTTTGATACAGCTTTCAATGCCGCAAAGATTGCCCTCGAGCATATGACGCCGGTCCTTCTGCTTTCCGAAGGATTTTTAGGAAACGGTTCGGAGCCTTGGCATATTCCGTCAATGGCCGACTATCCGGAAATCAAACCTCCGTTTGCAAAAGCTGGGGACGGCAGGTATTATCCTTTTGTCAGGGATGAGAAAACAAAGGTGAGAAAATGGGCTCTTCCGGGTCAGAAAGGGATGGAACATCGTGTCGGCGGCCTCGAGAAAAACGATTTCGGAGTCCTTTCTTCAGATCCGCAGAATCATGCCAAAATGGTCAGGGAACGTGCTGAGAAAATAGCCCGTGTTGCTGATTCCATTCCTGAACTTACGGTTGAAGGTGCCCGGGAAGGAGAACTTCTGGTCATCGGATGGGGAGGCACATACGGCCATATCATGTCGGCCGTTGATGAAGTGCGCTCGAAAGGGGCCGAAGTGGGATTCGCTCATTTCGATTATATTATGCCTCTGCCTTCGAATACGAAGGAGGTCCTGTCAAAATACAGGAAGATTCTCGTATGTGAACTGAACAGCGGACATTTTGCCGCTTATCTGCGAAGCGAATTCCCTGAATTCAGGTACATGCAGTTCAATAAGGTACAGGGACAGCCTTTCCTTGTACAGGAACTCGTTGATGCCATATCGGAAGCATTGTAAACTTTAAAAGGAATCATTATGGAAAAATATACATTCAAAGACTTCAAAAGCGACCAGGAAGTAAGGTGGTGCCCGGGATGCGGTGACCATGCCGTACTTGCCGCCATGCAGAGGGCGATGCCCAGGGTCAGTGAACTTTCCGGATGCAGCAAGGAAAAATTCGTTGTCGTTTCCGGAATCGGCTGTTCTTCACGTCTGCCGTATTATATGAATACATACGGATTTCACAGCATACACGGCCGCGCTACGGCAATTTCTACAGGAATAAAGGTAGCCAATCCGGAACTTGCCGTATGGCAGGCCTGCGGGGATGGGGATGCCCTTGCCATAGGAGGAAACCATTTCATACATGCAGTAAGGAGAAACGTGGATATAAACATAATTTTGTTCAACAATCAGATTTACGGCCTTACAAAAGGACAATATTCCCCGACATCCAAGTTCGGTGCAATTACCAAGACATCTCCGTATGGCACTGTGGAACATCCTTTCAATCCCGGAAGTCTTGTCCTTGGAGCCAAAGGTACCTTCTTTGCCAGAGGTCTCGATACTGAACTGAAACTAAACGAAGAAATCATGGTTGCAGCAGCGTCACATGCCGGAACGTCCGTGATGGAGATGCTTACCAACTGCGTAATATTCAATGACGGCGCACATTCCTGCATCAGCAGCAGGGAAACCAAGGCTGACAGGACCATTGTCCTGCGTCATGGTGAGAAAATGATATTCGGCAGAAACCGCGACAAAGGTCTGATTCTGGACGGAATGGGACTGAGGGTCGTTACCATCGGAGAAAAAGGTATAACGGAAGACGATATACTGACTCATGACGCACACTGTGAAAATGCCGGCATACATATGATGTTGGCGGATATGAAATATCCGGATTTCCCCGTTGCCCTGGGAGTCATACGGGACGTGGAGGATGTCACATACGATTGCGGCGTTAAACTTCAGGTGGAGCAGGTCAGGGACAAGTCCAAAATAAAATGTGTGGATGATCTGCTCAGAAGCGGGTCCGTATGGGAGGTTTGAAATCATTCAAGGCTTTTGAACTTTTATATACAATAAAATCATTACAGTATGAACATCACTGAAATCATGGCCGGACTTCAGGCCAAGTACGGAAATGAAAAGGAATATCTCCAGGCGGTAAGGGAAGTTCTGGAGACTATCGAGGATGTATACAACGAACATCCCGAATTCGAGGCCGCAAAAATTGTGGAAAGAATCGTGGAACCTGACAGAATCTTTACATTCAAGGTTACATGGGTGGATGACAGCGGCGAGATTCAGACTAATACCGGCTACAGGGTGCAGTTCAATTCCGCAATAGGACCTTACAAAGGGGGACTGCGTTTCCATCCGTCCGTCAATCTGTCTATCCTCAAGTTCCTCGGCTTCGAGCAGATATTCAAGAATGCCCTTACTACATTGCCAATGGGAGGCGGTAAAGGCGGTTCGGATTTCAATCCGAAAGGAAAATCCGATGCCGAAATCATGCGTTTCTGTCAGGCATTCATGCTGGAATTGTGGCGTAATATAGGCCCTGATACGGATGTCCCCGCAGGTGATGTCGGTGTCGGAGGACGTGAAATAGGTTTCCTGTTCGGAATGTACAAGAAACTGGCAAGAGAACACACGGGAGTACTTACTGGAAAAGGCATGACCTGGGGCGGTTCCCTTATCCGTCCGGAAGCTACCGGTTTCGGGGCCGTATATTTCGTACAGCATATGCTTCATCTTCAGAACAAGGATATAAAGGGAAAGACTGTTGCGATTTCAGGTTTCGGCAATGTGGCATGGGGTGCAGCGATGAAAGCCACCCAGCTCGGCGCCAAGGTAATTGCCATTTCGGGTCCTGACGGTGCCATTTATGATCCTGAAGGTATGAATGATGAGAAGATAGCATATATGCTGGAATTGAGAAGATCCAACAATGATGTAGTGGCTCCGTTCGCCGACAAGTTCCCTGCAGCGACTTTTTATCCGGGCAAGAAGGCATGGAGCATCAAATGCGATATTGCCATGCCGTGCGCCTATCAGAATGAAATGAGCGGCCAGGATGCCGAAGAGCTTATTTCAAACGGAACATGGTGTTGTGCAGAGGTTTCCAACATGGGATGTACACCAGAAGCAATCGCCGCTTTCCAGAAGGCTGAAATACTGTTTGCTCCAGGAAAGGCGGTAAACGCCGGAGGTGTGGCGACTTCAGGTCTGGAAATGACGCAGAATGCCATGCATATCAGCTGGAGTGCGGAAGACGTCGATAAAAAATTACATGAGATTATGTCCAATATCCATGAGGCATGTGTACGCTACGGAAAGCAGCCGGACGGTTATGTCAATTATGTGAAAGGGGCGAATATCGCCGGATTCATGAAAGTGGCTACCGCAATGTTGGAACAGGGAGTCATATAGTAAATAACCAAATCTGAATAATCATGACAACTGATAGCCGAAAATTTTCCTTCAAGCTTTATGTCCTTTTGCCGCTTATCATGGCGATAACCATCTTTCTCTGGTGTGTCCCTACTTCATTTTTCGGGATAGACGGACTTACGATTGTGGAAAAAAGGACAATCGCCATCTTTGTTTTTGCAGCATTGATGTGGATGTTCGAAGTCATACCGACTTGGACGACCTCAGTCGCGATAATTGTGGTTATGCTGCTGACGATATCAGACAGCAGCTTCTGGTTTATGAGAGGTTCCGGAATACCGTCGGAGATAGGCACTCTGGTAAGTTATAAATCTTTGCTGTCTACGTTCGCGGATCCAACGATAATGCTTTTCCTCGGGGGATTCATACTTGCGATAGCGGCTACAAAGGTCGGACTTGACGTACAGCTGGCCAGGGTTCTGCTGTGGCCGTTCGGGAAAAAACCGAAGTTCGTCCTGCTCGGCTTCCTGCTTGTGATAGGTTTGTTCTCCATGTTCATGAGCAATACAGCTACTGCAGCAATGATGCTTACGTTTCTTGCCCCCGTACTGAAAACTTTGCCTCCTGATGGTAAAGGGCGCATCGGTCTTGCACTGGCAATACCGATTGCAGCCAATCTCGGAGGTATAGGCACTCCGATCGGAACACCGCCGAATGCAATCGCCATGAGTTATCTGAATGATACTCTTCATATGGGGGTCGGATTCGGAGACTGGACTTTGGTCATGTTCCCTTATGTAATAGTCATGCTTCTGATTTCGTGGCTCATTCTCCTGAGAATGTTTCCTTTCAAGGCGAAGACAATCGAGTTGAACATTACGGGAGCGATGAAAAGGGAGCCGAATACATATATCGTAGCTGCGACCTTTGCAGTGACTATTCTTCTGTGGATGCTGGACAAGGTTACCGGAATCAATTCAAATGTGGTGGCGATGATACCTGTCGGAGTCTTCTGTGTTACTGGAGTGATAACCAAGGATGACCTCAAGGAAATAAACTGGAGTGTCCTGTGGATGGTTGCAGGAGGTATCGCATTGGGTATTGCAATGAACAGTACCGGACTTGCAGAGCATCTGGTAGCTTCCATACCGTTCGGCTCATGGACGCCTATTATAGTGCTTTTGGCATCGGGATTCCTCGGCTATTTCATCTCGAACTTCATATCAAATACCGCTGCGGCAAACCTGATAGTTCCAATTCTGAGTGCGGTGGGAGTAGGAATGGGTGCTTCACTGGATGAGGTCGGAGGAGTCAAGACACTGCTTGTCGGTGTAGCTCTTTCCACATCGCTCGCAATGCTCTTCCCGATATCGACGCCTCCTAACGCTCTGGCGCATTCCACAGGCCTGGTTACTACCAGAGATATGACCAAGGTTGGACTCATCATTGGAGTAGTAGGTTTTGTTTTAGGATATGCTTTGCTTATATTTGTCGGCATTTAATCAGAAGAGTATGTTTATGAAACGTTTTTTAGTAATCTTTTGCATGTCCGTTATTGCGTCTTCTTCCGTTCTGGCGGGAGAAAACAAAGCCGGCGGAGATAAAGTCAAGGACCATCTTCAGAACCATTATAAGTTTTACGGTTTCATAAGGAATTATTTTGCCTATGATTCCAGGGAAAGCGTATCCGGAACGAGTGACCTGTTTTATTATTTGCCTAAGGACAGGGACCTCAATGAACTAGGAGAGGATATGAATGCAAAGTCTTCGTTCCGGTTTCTTTCTATTACCTCGCGTCTGGGAGTGGATGTTTCCGGCTACAGGGTCGGGCGGACCGACTTCGGGGCAAAAGTGGAGACGGACTTCTATTGCATGAATTCCACAACTGCAACCTTGAGACTGAGACAGGCCTATATGACGATAGGATGGAAGGACCTGCCTATGAACGGAAGTTCCAAGGCCGCAGTGTCGCTTAAACTGGGACAGGCATGGCATCCTTTGGCTGCCGACCTTCCGGATGTCATAAGTCTTGCTTCCGGCTGTCCGTTCAATCCGTTCAGCCGTACACCTCAGGTGACGATGGATGCGTCTCTCGGCAAGAATTTCATTCTAACTGCTTCGGTCCTTTATCAGATGCAGTATGTTTCTGCTGGACCATCTGGTTCCACGGCCGACTACATGAAGTACGGTGTGATTCCGGAATTTTATGCCGGCGTCACTTATCGTACCGGAGGACTTCTGGCCAGGGCAGGTGTGGACATATTGAGCATAAAGCCAAGATGGAAAGGCGAGATTACGGTTGACGGTCTTGCATCGCCTGTTACGGAGACGAAAGTTTCAGACAGAATCACGACTTTTTCTCCGTTTGTCTATCTGCAGTATGTAAAAGGAGATTTTGCTGTCAAGGCAAAAACCGTTTATGGCTCTGCCGGAGAACATATAAACCTTATGAGCGGCTATGGGGTTACAGCCAAGTATGACGGGAAGTCCCAGGACGGTCATTGGGAATATGCTCCGCTTCATTCCAGTTCGTCATGGATGACAGTTTCATACGGCAGAAAGCTTCAGGGAGTGCTGATGCTCGGGTACATGCAGAATTTCGGGTCGTCAAAGCAGTTGCTCAATGTCGACGGAGCGGTGGATCCGTCGGATATATATTTCAACAAGAACGGATTCAAGAATCTGATTTCGATGTACCGTATAGTACCTACCATAATATACAATATAGGTAAATTCTCGCTGGGACTGGAATATGAAGTTACATCTGCCAGATATGGAAACGGTGAATCCTACAATGTATGGGGACTTTCGGCCTGCGGTATGCATTGGGTAACAAATCACAGGGTACAGGCAATGGCCAAATTTACATTCTGACCAGAAATATAGCAGGGATGAAACTTTATCATTTCTCTCTGAACGGAGACATCTATTGGGAGTAAGAATGTATTCTTTAATTTTTCAACCCACGTAAGCGTCTCCGGAAAGTGCAGAACCATTCTGAAGTGTTCTGTAATGTACATAGGGAAAAGCATACCTTCCACATTACCCACTTTCCGGTGATCCGGGATGTATAATCTGTCTGTTATCGCACTGACTGTTCTTACGGGATGATTGTCCGGAATAAGGTAGGATTTATATGTTATCTTTACCATAAAAGTAATGACTATCTTCTTGAAAATAAATGAGATATCCGTATGTTTCTCTTTATGTCCCCCCAAAAAAACGAGTACAGAAGCTTATTGTGGAGTCGTGTCGGGATGACATGAGGGAAACCTCAGCCGCCCGTGGCATCGTGAACGGGAAGGACCCGCCGTCAGGTGGGAGGGATTCAATAAAGTCTATGACTTTTGGGCCCCTTTTCTATGAGTCTGACATGATTTTACAGAAAATTAAGAAGATTATTAGAGTTGCTTATAATTTTTTTATTAAATTTGTCAAATATGGTGGCCGTCGCAGCAGGTGGTCTGTTTAACACTAAATTAAACCGATAAAATATTTATGGGCATTAAGGTCGGATTGATAGGATTTGGAAGGATGGGTGAATTCTATCTTGATGAAATGCGTAAGAGCGGAAGGTGGGATATCGCTTATATATGCGACCTGTCACCGGAGGCGCGTGGAATAGCGGCAAGACTTGTTCCGGATGCCAAAGTGGTGTCTGATGAAGATATCATATTCAATGATCCTGAAGTCTCGGTTATAGGAATATTCGCGTTGGCGGATTCCAGATTCAGACAGATTGAAAAGGCTGTTTCATGCGGGAAACATATCATAGCAGAGAAGCCTATAGCCGCTGCCATAGCCGACGAATGGCGTGCTGTCGAACTTACCGGAGCAAGTGACAGGTTTTCAACTGCCAATCTGTATTTGAGAAATTCATGGTACCATAACCTTATGAGGGACTTCGTGCGTTCCGGAGAAATCGGCGATCTGGCGATACTCAGAATCTGCCATATGACTCCGGGGCTGGCGCCGGGAGAAGGGCACGAATATGAAGGCCCTTCTTTCCATGATTGCGGAATGCATTATGTGGATATTGCCAGATGGTATGCAGGTGCCGAATACAGGACATGGAATGCTCAGGCCGTGAGAATGTGGGATTACAAGGACCCATGGTGGCTTCAATGCCACGGCACGTTTGAAAACGGGGTCGTATTCGATATAACACAGGGTTTTGTGTATGGTCAGCTCTCTAAAAACCAGACACATAATTCCTATGTGGATATAATCGGCACCAAAGGCATTGTACGTATGACACACGATTTCAAGACAGCTGTCGTCGATATGAGGGGTGTAAATGTGACCGAAAGGGTAGAAAGGCCATTCGGCGGCAAGAATATTGATGTGCTGTGCAACCTGATGGCGGATTCCATTGAAAAAGGAGTCAGGGATGCCCGTATGCCGGAATTCAGGGATTCGGTAATAGCATCCGATTATGCCTGGAAATTCCTGGAAGATGCGCGGAGCCATGACCTTCCGTCCACGGGCACCCAGGAAGAATTGAGGCAGATTGTAGAGCGCAGGAGGAACATGACAGACGGTTACGGCCTCTTGAAGAAAAGAAAATTTCATTAAATGGATTCAGATATGGGTAGTCTTTTGTTTTTGGGAAATATCGGCGCTGGGGAAATTCTGCTGATAGCATTGATTGTACTGATCTTTTTCGGAGGATCGAAGATTCCTGAACTTATGAAAGGATTGGGGAAAGGTGTGAAGAGTTTCAAGGACGGAATGAAAGATATAGAGAAAGATATCAACGAGTAATCGCAATATTTACTAACACTTAATTCACTAAAATTATGGGAAAAGAAATGTCAAGACGGTCTTTCCTTAAGACCGGTGCTGCGGCTGCCGTAGGGCTGACCATAGCTCCGAACACGATCTTGGGTAAGGTTCACGGACACACGGCTGCCCCGAGCGACAAACTGAATATTTTGGGTGTCGGCATCGGAGGACGTGGCTCTGGAGTTCTTCGCGAACTGGAAAGCCAGAATATCATCGGTCTTTGCGATGTAGACTGGAAGTATGCCGATCCGGTATTCAAGCGTTATCCGAATGCCAGGAAATACAATGATTACAGGGTGATGTATGACGAGATGCTCAAGGATGCGGATGCCGTCATGGTTGCTACTGCCGACCATACTCATGCCATAATAGCAGCTGAAGCTATAGCTGCCGGCAAGCATGTCTATGTCGAGAAACCGCTGACACATTCAGTATACGAGTCGAGACTTCTTACAAAACTTGCGGCAAAGCACAAGGTTGCCACCCAGATGGGAAACCAGGGAGCTTCCGGTGAAGGCGTAAGGAAAGCTTGTGAATGGATATGGAACGGTGAAATCGGTGAGGTTACGAAAGTCGAGGCATTTACCGACCGTCCTATATGGCCTCAGGGACTTGCCCGTCCTGAAAATGACGAAAAGATTCCTAAAACCATGAATTGGGATTCCTTCATAGGTCCGGCACCATACCGTCCATACAATTCGATCTATACTCCATGGAACTTCCGCGGCTGGTGGGATTTCGGAACCGGAGCATTGGGTGACATGGCCTGTCATATTCTTCATCCGGTATTCAAGGCTTTGAAACTCGGCTATCCTACCAAGGTACAGGGCAGTTCGACCCTTTTGCTGACTGAATCCGCTCCGAATGCCCAGATGATAAAATTCACTTTCCCTGCACGTGACAACATGCCTAAGGTAGCCATGCCTGAAGTTGAGGTTTACTGGTATGACGGAGGACTTATACCTGAAAGACCGGAAGGTCTTCCTGCAGGAAAATCCTTGAATGACCAGGGCGGCGGAGTTATTTTCCATGGTACCAAAGATACTCTTATCTGCGGTTGCTATGGCGTGAATCCATATCTTTTGTCAGGAAGGGTCCCTGAAGCTCCGAAGGTTCTCAGGGAAATAACCGAGACACATCAGATGGACTGGGTACGTGCCTGCAAGGAAGATCCGGAGTACAGGGTGCCTTCCGCTTCGGATTTCAGCGAGGCCGGTCCTTTCAACGAGATGGTTGTAATGGGTGTTCTTGCCATCAGGCTCCAAAGCCTCAATCAGGAACTTCACTGGGACGGTGCCAACATGAGATTCACCAACATTCCGGAAGGAGCGACCATACGGACAGTAATCAAGGACGGATTCTCGATCACTGACGGACATCCGACATTCGAGAAGACATATACCGACCCTGTCGATGCAAACGAATTCGCGAAACAGCTGATAAAGCATAATTACCGTGAGGGATGGTCACTTCCCGACATGCCAAGATAGTTGAATTATAAAAAACAAAAACAATTATGAACAAAGTATACACAATGACTGCGGCAGCTGCCGCCATGATTGCCCTGGTATCATGCACGTGTTCCCAGAACACGAAGACAACCGAGGCTGAAACCAAATCCGACGCTCCTGCTGTTCCTGCCTATACGGTAGTGGAAAAACCTACTGTCGACCTGTCCCAGTTCATTGTTGACAAGGACGGTTATTATGTGATTTTCGACGGTAAGACCTTCAATGGCTGGAGAGGTTATGGAAAAGACAATGTGCCTTCAAGATGGACAATCGAGGATGGAGCCATCAAGTTTGCCGGTTCAGGCGGTGGAGAAGCCCAGACAGGGGATGGCGGCGATTTAATATTTGCGTACAAATTCAAGAACTTTGAACTTGAGTTCGAGTGGAAAGTTTCCAAAGGCGGAAATTCCGGTGTGTTCTATCTTGCACAGGAGGTAACTACAAAGGATGAGAATGGTAATGACAGATATGAGCCTATCTATATCTCTTGTCCGGAATATCAGGTACTAGACAACGAAAATCACCCGGATGCAAAACTTGGAGTAAACGGAAACAGGAAATCCGCTTCCCTTTACGATATGATACCGGCTAATCCGCAGAATGCGAAGCCGTTCGGAGAATGGAACAAGGCAAAAATCATGGTTTACAAAGGTACTGTAGTTCATGGCCAGAATGATGCGAACGTACTTGAATATCATTTGTGGACCCAGCAGTGGACGGATATGCTGAAAGCCAGCAAGTTCGCTCCTGAAAAATGGCCTCTTGCATTCGAACTTCTCAACAATTGCGGAGGCAAGAATCATGAGGGGTATATCGGTTTTCAGGATCATGGAGATGATGTATGGTTCCGCAATATCAGGATAAAGGTTCTCGATTAAGGTTCCCGAAATGAAAAGATTCTTTCATATATTCGTTGCTGCAATCTGCACCGCTGCTTTCTGCGCATGCACGACGGCTGAAGTCAAAAAGGACATAGCGGTGCAGTTGTATTCCGTAAGGGATCTTATCGGATCACCGGAAAAATATGCAGCAAACCATGAGGCCGTCCTTGCGGAACTTGCTTCATACGGATATACTGCAGTAGAGGCGGCCAATTACTCGGACGGAAAGTTCTACGGCGTTTCTCCGGAACAATTCAGGTCTGATGTTGAGGCTGCCGGGATGAAGGTCCTGTCTTCACATTGCGGTAAGGAACTTTCTCCGGAAGAACTTGCATCGGGAGACTTTACTGAGTCCATGAAATGGTGGGATCTGTGTATAGCGGCACACAAGGCTGCCGGGATGCAATATATCGTGACCCCATGGATGAGAGTCCCTTCCTCGCTCAAGGATTTGCAGACCTATTGCGACTATTATAATGCAATAGGGAAGAAATGTGCGGAAAACGGAATGGGCTACGGTTACCATAACCATGATCATGAGTTTGTGAAAGTGGAAGGCGAAACCATGTATGACTATATGATAAGCCATACTGATGCTGAATATGTGTTTTTCCAGATGGATGTTTATTGGGCTGTTATCGGAAATGCCAGTCCGGTCGACTATTTTACTGCATATCCCGGACGTTTCAAGGTCCTCCATATAAAGGACAACAAGGAAATCGGACAGAGCGGTATGGTAGGGTTCGATGCAATATTCAACAGTTTTGCCGTTTCCGGTACGGAGGATTATATTGTTGAGGTCGAAAGATACAGTACCGATGATGTGATGGGAAGTATGAAGGCCAGTGCCGATTATTTGATTGCGGCGCCTTTCGTCAAATGACATAAGCCTTTATAGATACAGAAAAGGAGCTGACCTTAAAGTCCTGTGACTTCGGGTCGGCTCTTTTCCTGTTTAGCAAAACTGTCGGGATGATACCGGAAAATTGAATCCATCCAGCCGTCCGGTTTTACTGGACTCTTATTTTTCTTCCTATCTTAAGTATGGTTTTGGACGTTATGCCGTTCAGTTTGCACAGGGCGGATACTGTTGTGCCATGGTTTATCGCTATCCGTCCAAGAGTATCGCCTGATTTGATGACATAATATTTCATGGCGGCTTTTTCCGCATCTTCCCTCTGGTCCTCCTGATTGTTGTAGATTTCGTCCTCGAAATCCTGCTCGTAATTGCTGCGTGGATTGAAATATTTTTTCTTCAGGACAAAAAGCCTGTGGCGCAGCTCGCCTTTTTCAAAATCTATGAGCCATTGAGGATCGAATGCAAATCCTTTGTAACGTGTCTCGAAGTGCAGGTGAGAACCTGTCGAGCGGCCTGTAGAACCTCCCAGTCCTATCACATCACCTGCATGCACCCAGTCTCCTGGCTTGACATTCATTTTGGAGAGGTGACCGTAAAACGTTTCGAGTCCGTTTTCATGCCTGATTGCGACTAAATTCCCGTAGCCTCCGGTATATTTGGCTATCCTGACTTCTCCGTTGAATGTTGCATATATCGGTGTCCCGGTCTTTAATGGAAGGTCTACTCCCTGATGTCTCCTTCCGCGGCGTATCCCGAATTTTCCACGATAATAGACCTGACCCTGATATGGACATGCGAACTGGCTCAGGCTGTCAACGGTCCAGATTCCCCATGTATCCGGAAGACTGTCCAAAGGTATCTTATAGGGATTGGTATTGACATTGTCCCAGGCTTCCTTGTAAATATCCAGTTCCATCATGTATGACGGATCCTTGACATACTGCCACGTGTTGTCACTGTAAAGAACCACGCTTATATACTCAAGTTCCGTCTTGAGGGTGTCTATCGGCTCTGATGCTGTTGCGACAAGAGACTTTACCGGCTGCAGTGCAGGCCTGGGTATGAGGATCTCTGCCTTTTTTACATTTTCCGCCAAGACTCTCCTGTCGGTTGTCTGGGATTTCGCATCCGGAATGCCGACCGCCGCCGCAATGATGACGGCAATAGATAAAATGTTCAATCTCATCCCAGTGCTGCTCCGAATTGTGTTGAAAGTATCTGTTTCACTTCATTGACCTTTTCATCAAGCAGCTCATCGGAAGTCGCTTCACACAGGAACCTCAGGTACGGTTCGGTATTTGACGGCCTGATATTGAACCACCATTCAGGAAATTCCACCCTGTAACCGTCAAAGTCCATGTATGCGGTTGGCTTTTCCGAATTCATGAAATGATCCCTTATGGCATCCATCGCGCCTTTCTTGTCCTCTATCCTGAAATTGATTTCGCCTGAATTTCTGTATTTGGAAATTTCGGATATCAGGCTGCTGATGCTTGTCCCGTTTCTTTTCAACCCGGCAATCACATTCAGAATCAATATTGAAGCCAGCATTCCGCTGTCGGAATAGAAGAAATCACGGAAATAGTAATGTCCTGCGAGTTCACCTCCATACAGACCGTCTATTTCTCTAAGCTTGCGGGCGGCGAAAGCCCTTCCGACTTTCCATGTGTGCATTTCTCCTCCCATCGGTGCCAGATATTCTCCTACAGCTTTTGAACTTCTTATGTCCTGAAGAACCCTGTTTCCTCGTTTTTCCCCTTTGAAGAAATGTTTCCCGAGGACGGCTATCATGAGATCAGGTGAAATAAAACAGCCTTTTTCGTCAACGAACATGACCCTGTCGGCATCACCGTCATAAATCACTCCTATATCGGCTTTTGTCTGGAGCACGAGGTCTTTCAGAAATCTTACGTTTTCCTGAATAAGAGGATTCGGTTCATGGTTGGGGAAGCGTCCGTCCATCTCATCGAAGATATAGTATGGCTGATTCCCGAAAATATCTTTCGCAATCAGTGATGCCATGCCGTTGGACAGGTCCATTGCTATCTTTAGATTCGAAAAATCTTCCTTGAATCCGTTCAGGAAATCAATGTAATCCTTTTTGATATCCATAGGGAAAACCTGTCCCTTCTTTTCAGCCGGCCTGCATTCCCGCCCTTCTTCAATCCAAGTCCTTATCTGTCCCAGACCGTTGTCAAGACCTACCGGAAGTGCGTTTTCTCCGGATACTTTCATTCCGTTGTATTTTGCCGGGTTATGAGATGCCGTAATCTGCACCGAGGCCTTGAATCCGTAGTTTGCCGTTCCGAAATATACCATCGGTGTAGTGCTCAGTCCGATGTCGTAAACATCCGCACCGCTGTCGGTTATGCCTTTTACCAGATAATCATGAATTTCATCCGAAGACGTGCGGCAGTCCCGTCCTACCAGTACCTTGCCGGTACCGAGAAGTGTCGGGAGGAAGTAGCCCACTTTGTAGGCAGTATCCTTGTCGAAATCCACATTGTAGATTCCTCTTATGTCATAAGCATGAAATGCTCCCATAGATAATTATAATTTAGATTTGTAATGTGGTGATACCTTGCCTTTTGCAATGCTCTGAAGCTTTTTGGAAATCATCTTTTTCCTGATGGGCGCAACTTTGTCCACGAAGAGATTGCCGTCAAGATGGTCCATTTCATGCTGAACCATTCTGCAGGCAAAACGGTCGAGTTCCTCAGTCACTTTTTCGAAATTCTCGTCATAATACTGGATTCTGATTTTCGACGGTCTTCTGACTTCGGCATACACTCCCGGAACGCTCAGACATCCTTCCGAATAATCACATGTCTCCTTGCTTTCCTCCAGTATTACAGGATTGATCATTGTCCGCCTGAAATCTTTCAGATAGTCATAGACATCAGTGAGTTCTGTCCCGTCTACAATCAGGAGACGCAGCGACACTCCTACCTGCGGTGCGGCCAATCCGCATCCGTCAGCCCCTTTGAGGGTTTCCTTCATGTTGGCTATCAGTTCCTTTATTTCTTCCTTCTTGCTCAAGTCAACTTCCGAGTTTTCCGTCCTCAGAACATTGGCTCCATACAGATAAATTGGTAATATCATTTTGTTTGTTCTTGATTTCCGTTTGTATACATTTTTTCGGGACCGGCTTGGAAAGCAAAAGATATGCCACCTTACTTTCTGTCCAGATAGCTTTGAAGTATGATAGCCGCACTTATCTTGTCTACGGATTCCTTCTTCATGCGTTCCTTTTTCTTCATTCCTCCGTCAATCATCGCCCGGTGTGCAAGGACTGAAGTGAATCTTTCATCTTCCCGGACTATCGGGATGCCGGGAAAAGCTTTTGAAAGTCGTTTCAGAAAAACGTCAACGTCAGCAGCAGCTTCGGAAGGCCTGTTGTCCATGTTGACAGGGTATCCAACGACGAACAGTGCAACCTTTTCCTTTTCGGCATAAATTTTAAGATATTCTATTATCTTTGCAGAATGTACTGTATCCAATGCGGACGCGAAAATCCCGAGCGGGTCGCTGACTGCGACACCGACTCTTTTCCTGCCGTAATCTATCCCGATGATTCTGTCCATATTGGTGCAAAGTTAACATTATTTGACTATGTTGCGTCAAAACAAAGATACAAAAGTAGAAAAGTTCAGGCTGAGTCTGGTCGATGATCAGACTCACAAGCATCTTTGGACTGTCAGATTCAACAGAATCGAGTTCATCGTCGGAATCATATCCCTTTGTGTCGTGATAACCGCCGCCATCTATTCCGTGATAGCTTTCACACCGGTGAGGACTTTCATACCGGGATATCCTGATGCACATTCAAAACGGGCGGCAATACAGACTGCCATCAAGGTAGATTCTCTGGAAAGAATCATATACCGCTGGGAACTGTATTCGGAAAATCTGAGACGTGTCCTTGCTGGTGAAGAACCTGTCAGGGCCGACAGTATAATAATGGTTTCGCGGAATCCTGTCGCAACAATGACGGAACAGGACAGATACAGACAGAGTGATTCCATAATGAGACGGACTGTAGCCGAAGAAGAACAGTTTGAAGTCCCTGCCGTCCAGAAAAGGAATCTCCCTATCGAAGGCATGCATTTCTTCGTTCCCCTCAAAGGTGTGGTATCCCAGGGATATGACAAATTGCTCCACCCTTATATCGATATTACCGCTCCGGCCAATTCCGTAGTCATGTCGGTACTTGACGGAACCGTCGTCTCCGCAGGATGGAGCGATGATTCCGGATACACGATCCAGATACAGCATGACAATGATATAATATCCATATACAAGCATAACCGCAAGCTTTTGAAGAAAACGGGAGACAAGGTGTCGGCAGGGGCACCTGTCGCTTTGGTCGGCAACACGGGAATGCTCTCCACAGGAGATCATCTGCATTTCGAACTTTGGTATAAAGGTGAGGCAGTGGATCCCACAAAATATATAAATTTCTGATGGGAAAAAGAATACTGGCAATTTTAGGTTCTACCGGCTCCATCGGTCGCCAGGCCCTGGAGGTCGTCAGGCAGCATCCTGATCTTTTTGAAATAGATCTGCTTACAGCGAACAATAACAGCAGACTGCTTGTGGAACAGGCACTCGAATTCGATGCCAACAATGTGGTGATATGCAATCCCGACAAATACCGGGAAGTCTCTGATGCTCTGGATTCCAGCTTGGTGAAGACATTTTGCGGTATGGATTCCGTATGCGACCTTGTCTCTGGAGATACGGTGGACATGGTCCTTACAGCCATGGTCGGTTTCAGCGGACTGCGCTCCACTGTCGCCGCTATAGAAGCGGGGAAACCGATTGCCCTTGCCAATAAGGAAACTCTCGTGGCCGCCGGTGGTATCGTAATGAAACTGGCCGAAGATAAAAACGTTCCGGTCCTGCCTGTCGATTCCGAACATTCCGCCATATTCCAGTGCCTGCAGGGCTCCAACGGGGCACCTGTCCGTAAAATACACCTTACTGCTTCCGGAGGCCCATTCCGCACATGGACGAAGGAACAGCTTGAAAAAGCTACGAGAAAAGAAGCATTGAAACATCCTAACTGGAAAATGGGAGAGAAAATCACAATCGACTCGGCTACAATGATGAACAAGGGACTGGAAATCATAGAGGCCAAGTGGCTGTTCGGCGTATCTCCTGAAAAAATCAATGTTGTCGTACATCCTGAGTCCATAATTCATTCGATGGTGGAATATGCCGATGGCGCAGTAATTGCACAGCTGGGACATCCCGATATGAAGGAACCTATACAATATGCGCTCGGATATCCGGCAAGACTGGAACTGGACAACAGAAAACTGGATTTCGCATCTTTGGGCAGTCTGTCATTCCATGCTCCTGATTTCGACAGGTTTCCTGCCCTGCGTATCGCATATGAATCGATAAGGAGGGGAGGGAATATGCCTTGTGTAATGAATGCCGCAAACGAGATCGCAGTTGCGGCTTTCCTGAGGGAGAAAATAGGCTTTTATGATATATGCGATACGGTGGAATACTGCATTGAGCATGTCCCGTTCATTGCCGAACCTTGTCTTGAAGACATATTTTCTTCAAATGATGAAGCTGCGGCGATAGCAGCTGAATATATACGTCAAAATCTATAATTGAAAATCGACTGAAATGGTAATTCTTCTGAAAGTCATACAGGTTATATTGGCTTTGTCGGTATTGATAATAGTCCACGAACTGGGGCATTTCATATTTGCAAAGATGTTCAGAATAAAGGTGGACAAATTCTATCTGTTCTTTGATGCAGGCGATTTCCGTCTGTTCAGTACAAAGAACAACAAATTTCTTAACAGACTATTCCCGCGTCTGAAAGATATGGAGACAGACTATGGCATAGGCTGGCTTCCGCTTGGCGGTTATTGCAAGATTAACGGTATGATAGACGAATCCCTTGACAACACCGTATTGCAGACGGAGCCGAAAGAATGGGAGTTCCGGAGCAAACCCGCATGGCAGCGCCTGCTGGTAATGGCCGGAGGAGTCATGTTCAATTTCATTCTTGCGATAATACTTTATATAGGAATACTTGCCGGATGGGGAGAATCTTACATCAGCAACAGCGACAATCGCATATATGTCAACGATCTGGCTTATGAGATGGGATTCAGGTCCGGCGACAGGATACTTTCATTCGATGACTATGTCCCGGAACGCTTCGAAATGCTTCAGGCCGATCTTGCAAGACAGTCTGTAAACAAAGCAACGGTTCTGAGAGGGAATGATACCGTTAATATATACATCGACAGGAATATGATTGGGGATGTTCTGAATACTCCCGGAATGTTCGATGTCGCGATGCCTTTTGTCGTGGATACGATTCCGCCCCAGTCTGCAAATCATGATTCGGAACTGATGAAGGGAGACCGTATAATATCTCTTGACAACAAGGGTGTGGAGTTTATTCAGGATTCCAGAAAAATTCTCAGGGAATATGCCGGAGGAACGGTCAGTGCGGAGGTGCTCAGGGGAGATGATACCGTGACGATGAATCTGAATGTAGATACCACGGGACGCCTTGGGATTTATGCAAGAATCCCGGAGATTAATACCAGACGTTATACGGTAGCGGAGGCTATTCCTGCCGGAATCAGACTTGCTTTTTCTACAATAGGAGGCTATCTTCAGGATCTCAAACTTGTATTTACTCCAAGTACCGAGGCATACAAGTCGGTCGGCAGTTTTATCTCCATGGGACAGATTTTTCCGTCATCATGGGACTGGTACCGTTTCATTAACATACTGGCTCTGCTTTCGATAATGCTTGGAGTGATGAATCTCATTCCGATTCCTGCGCTTGACGGAGGCCATATAGTTTTCACTCTCTATGAAATGATTACCGGCAGGAAACCGAGCGAGAAGTTCCTCATGGCAGCCCAGATGGTCGGGATGGTGCTTCTTCTGTTCCTCATGGTACTTGCTTTCGGCAATGATATTTCGCGCTTGCTACGATGATGCATATATGAATTTGTCCACTTCGTGTCCATATATAGCTCACGTTCGGCAAAGTCAAATAAAAAATTTGCCTTTGCTCTCACTTAATCGCGAATTTGTCCACTTTGTGTCCATATATAGCTCACGTTCGGCAAAGTCAAATAAAAAATTTGCCTTTGCTCTCACTTAATCGCTATATTTGCAAAGTACATGATATTAAATGATTGTTTTATGAAACGGTTTTTCCTTTTTTTTGTTCTGCTGCCGCTTGTTGTTTCCATGGTTTCATGCAGGGGAAATGTTGGCAAGAAAGCATTGCTGCCTAATATCAGCGGCAAGGCCGGCGAGATCATAGTCGTGATAAACAAAGGCGACTGGGAGGGCGGTGTCGGTTCCGAACTCCGTAATCTGCTGACAAGCGACTGCCCGTATCTGCCTCAGAGGGAACCTTTATATACCCTGGTAAATATTGCCCCGGCAGCATTTACCAATATCTTTCAGATACATAGAAACATAGTTTTTGTGGACATAGACAAGACTGTCGTGAAGCCCGGCGTTGTATATAAGACCGACATGTGGGCAAAGCCGCAGTGTGTGATAGCGGTCAACGCTCCTGACAGCGATACTGCGGTGCAGCTTATAAAGGATAATTCCGAGAGAATTGTGAACACTCTTGAACAGGCGGAGAGAGACAGGGTGATAGCCAACACAAAGAAGTTCGAGGAACTATCTCTGAGACCGGTGGTGAATGCCATGGCCGGAGGTTCTCCATATTTTCCAATAGGTTATTCAATAAAGATGCAGACGGATGATTTCATATGGATATCCTATGAAACGACATATACAAACCAGGGCATATTCATATACAAGTATCCGGCTTCTGGAAAGGATGATTTCACGGAGGAGAATATTATTGCCAGAAGGAATGAATTTCTAAAGGAAAATGTGCCGGGCATGTTCGAGAATACGTATATGACGACCAGCAATGCTGTTCCCCCTCTCGTCGAGTACATAAAGTATAACGGAAGGGAATTTGCACAGATGAGAGGATATTGGGAAGTGTACAATGATTATATGGGCGGTCCTTTCGTTTCACATTCGTTTTATAGCAAGGATGGAAAGGAAATAATTGTGCTCGAAGCTTTTGTTTATGCGCCAAGGTACGACAAGAGAGGTTATCTCAGACAGGTGGAATCAATAATTTACTCTTTTGAGTGGAAAGAAAATCAAAGAAAGTGAAAAAAATGTTTTGAGATTTAAAAAAAATACATACCTTTGCACTCCCCAATAAATGATAGGGGACTCAAGGTGGGTTCGTATAACGGCTAGTACTCAAGATTTTCATTCTTGCAATAGGGGTTCGATTCCCCTACCCACTACAAAAAATATAAAAAGAATAAATAATGGCAAATCACGCATCAGCAGACAAGCGTTATCGCCAAAGCGAGAGACGCAGGTTGCATAATAAATATTATGCAAAGACTACAAGGAACGCAATTCGCGCGTTGAGAAATACTACAGACAAGGATGCTGCTCAGGCAAATGCTCCTAAAGTCTACGCCATGATCGACAAACTTGCAAAGATCGGTGTAATCCATAAGAACAAGGCTGCCAATCTCAAAAGCGGAATTGCTGTTTACATAAATAAACTTTCATAAAGAAAGCGTACCTTTTAAAGGTGTTCTTATAGCAGGAGGGAAGTCAACCAACGGTTGACTTCTTTTCTTTTATGCAATTTTGCCAATCTGACCATGTTGTCACTTAATCGCGAATTTGTCCACTTTGTGTCCATATATAGCTCACGTTCGGCAAAGTCAAATAAAAAATTTGCCTTTGCTCTCACTTAATCGCAAATTTGTCCACTTTGTGTCCATATATAGGGATAGTCATTTAATTCCTTCAATTTGAGTTAACCGGCAGACTCTCCCGTATTTTCCGATCAAACTCATCGTTTTTTATATCATCGGCTCTGGTTTCAGGGCCGATTTTTTTGTTTTCAGTCACGTCTGGAGCCA
>CASGDV010000148.1 GCA_949300335.1 uncultured Bacteroidales bacterium
GATAAAGGAAGCTTTCACCGGAGATATTTCAACCGTGAAGATAGGAAACTCCGTCTTCATAAATGCCGGAGGACGGATGATGAAAGTACTGGCATCATCGGAAAACGGAGCTGTAGCTGAAGACACGGCAATAGACATCCAGGCTCTGAATTCAACAGGAGGAGCATACGGTTCATCATCCAATTCAATGGCAACAACCGCCCTGACATCAGTCGACGGCATTGGAGGGACATACAACACGAATCATATGGAACTGAAAAACAACAGGGACAACGGGAAAATCCTGCCTCTGATCAAAAAGAAATTCCTTGTGTACGGGGACAAGGTCGTATATGCCGTCAGAAAAGATGTTGAAGAAACAGACGGTATCGACAGGCAGTCTTTCAGGACTTTCTGCAAGGAACGGAAAATAAAATGGAACAATTCCGAGTCTTTGCTATCAGTACTTGATTACATATGTACCGGGAAATAAACGGGAACTGCATAATAACGGAGAGTCAAAACCAACAATCATAATTATCCGACAGCATGAAAGCGAAATACATACTTGCACTAGCCACAATCTGGGTCCTGTTCGGATCCTGCACTGAAAAAGAATTGTCTGAAAACGGACAGCCTTATGAAACGCAGGAGAATTCAGAAAATGATGATCCTGTAGTCAGAGGTGAAGCCGTCATCAGATTCACTGACGACATGATTGCAATGATAGAAGATGAGCTCGACAAAGGTTCGATACCGACAAAATCTTCCGAACTCAGCTTTATTGCGGAACAGATGGGAATAAAATCCATGAAAAGGCTGTTCCCCCATGCAGGAAAATTCGAGCCGAGAACACGGGTCGCAGGTCTCCACAAGTGGTATACCGTTGTTTTCGATGACAGCATACCATTTACGAAGGCTGAAGATGATCTGGGAAGCATACCCGGCATTGAAACAGTAGAGCCTGTATACAGAAGCAGGCAGACGACCTTCAATGACCCTGAGTTCAAACGCCAGTGGCACTATTACAATGACGGGACTCTGACATCCTCACACAAGGCTGGTGCCGACATCAATGTATCTCCGGTATGGGAGAATTATACAGTCGGAAATGAAAATGTGATTGTTGCAGTTGTGGATGGAGGAATCGACCAGACACATGAAGACCTGGCGGCAAACTGCATCGGCGGCATAAATTATGTCAGCGGGGGAACAACTATCAAAGCCCACTCGCACGGCACTCACGTTGCTGGTACGGTTGCGGCTATAAACAACAACGGGAAAGGAGTTTGCGGCATTGCCGGAGGTAATTCCGCTGCAGGGATTAATGGCGTGAAACTTCTTTCACTGCAGATTTTCGAACATGACCCGAATGACCCGAACAAGGACATTGGCGGCACTCAGGGTTACACTGCAATAAAGGAAGGCGCCGACAAGGGAGCGGTAATTTCACAAAACAGTTGGGGAGCTTCTTTCGAGACGAAAGAAGATATGGAAGCGGCAAAGAAAGCCGGCATCCCGGGATATGTGAAAGATGCAGTGAATTATTTCATCGACTATGCAGGCATTGATGAAAACGGAAACCAGACAGGCCCGATGAAAGGAGGTGTGGTCATCGTTGCAGCAGGAAATGACGGCTGGGACTGGGGAATTCCGGGAGCATACGAACCGGTAATTGCAGTGGGTTCCATTGCGCCGGATTTCACGAGGGCATATTATTCCAACTATGGAAGCTGGGTAGACATTGCAGCTCCGGGCGGATCCGCATATTATACGGACGGACAGGTATACAGCACTCTGCCAGGCAACCAGTACGGATGGATGCAGGGTACTTCGATGGCATGTCCTCATGTTTCAGGAGTTGCTGCGCTCATAGTATCACATTTCGGAGGACCTGGCTTTACAAATGAAATGCTGGTCAACAAACTCATCAACGGCACGAGGCCGAATGTCATAAGCCAGTCGGCCCAGATAGGGAATCTGCTCGATGCCCAGGGAGCATTCGCCTACGGAGGGACCACACCGCCGGACAAGGTATCATCATATACGGCCGAAGCAAAATCCAACAGTGTAGTATTTAAATGGAAAGTAACTAACGATCAGGATGACAGAAAAGCATATGCTTATGTCCTGATGGCATCCGTAAATGCATCTTCACTGGAAAATCCGAATTATTCGTCTCTTCCGTCGGATGTGATTTCAAGCATAGTACTGACAGGAAATGCAAATGTAGGAGACGAACTTGAGGGGAGCATAGAAGGTCTGGAGTTTTCTACGCCATACCATGTAACTCTGGCGGGATTCGACTACAACAAGAATTACTCGCAGATTGCAGAAATAAAAAGTATCACGACGGGAGAGAACCATGCCCCTGTAATTTCAACCGAATATGACGGAAATTATGAAATCCGGTCACATGATGTCCTGTCCGTTCCATTCGAAATAACGGACCCGGACGGTCACTCCGTGGAGATATCATTATTCCCGGGATCGGATGCCGTAAAAGGTGAGAAAAACCCGGTGTCCGGCAAATTTGTCGTGACATTTACCGGCAATGCCGACGAGCCAGGAAAATATGAAGCGGTCATTACGGCAACCGATGCCTACGGAATGTCATCTTCGGAAACAATAGAATATGAAATCATACCGAACCAGGCACCTGTAATCGTAAAGGACATAGAAGACATGATGTTTTCTTCCATCGGACAGAAATTTTCGCTCGATATGACCGAATACATAGAGGATCCTGACGGAGAACAGCTCAAATTCGACATTGCAATTTCCGACAGGAATCTTCTCCATATAAATCCGTCCGGGAACATTCTCAATGCTACGGTCCTCAACTTCGGACTGGTAAACGTAACAATAACAGCGACGGATTCAAGGAACGAAACATGTACACTGACGTTTCAGGTACTGACGAAAAACCAGGATACTCTGGTCGAAGTTTTTCCGAATCCGGTAATTGATATCCTTACTGTCAGAACAGGAGATGAAGCCGAAACCGGCATAAGAATATATTCCTCTTCCGGAGCAACCGTTTACAACAATACTTCTGCAGTAAGCGCATTTTCCCCGGCAAAAATAGACATGTCGTCATGCGCCCCGGGAAATTACCGCGTAGAAGTCACGATAAACGGAAATACATATAAAAAGTCCATAGTCAAGCTATGATTTTTGCAATATAAACATTCACAACATGAAAAAACCTCTTGTATTCTTGCTCTTGACAGCAATGCTGTCTCTGCTATCCACATATTCAAATGCAACAGGGAAAAATGAGGCACTGCCTTTCGTACGCATAATGCAGGACCCTGTCCATTCCGCAATGGGAGGTGCTGGACTCGCATCCGCATCCTCCATAGCTTACGCATCATTTACAAACGCTGCAAACATCCCGTTCTCTCCCGACAGTTTCGATGCCGGCGTCTCGTGGCAGTCATGGCAGCCATCGTCAACTTCATTCATAAATGCCGGAGGAGCATATAACTTCTCAGGTAAATTCGGCTTGGCTGCAGGATTCACCTACGGGATAAACGAGCCTTACCGGATTTTCGATGACAACGGGATAGAAGCTGGAGAATTCAGTCCGTCCGACATTCAGGCCAATATAGGAATCGGCTGGAAATTCGTAAAAAACATTTCGGTAGGAATCAACGTGAAATATCTTGGTTCCACTCTCGCAGCATCCCACAGGTATGAAGCTGTAGCTTCAGACATATTCTTCAGAGCAGGTTTCGGCAATTTCAGCGCAACTGCCGGTGTCCGTTCCCTGGGAAGCAGTGTGAAATCCTCTTCAGGATCATCATTCAGCCTGCCTGCATCCGCAGCTGTCGGATTAGGATACGGAAGCGTATTCTCAAACCGGCATGAAATAAGCGCTCTGCTCGATGCCGACTATTATTTCAGCGGCAGTATTTCTGCCGCCGCCGGACTGTCATACACGTTCAATGACCTGATTTCGATACGTGCCGGATACCGGTACGGAGGAAAATCAGTATTGCCTTCCTATGCGTCGGCAGGAGTCGGGATAAAGCTGTTCGGAATAAAACTGGATGCCGCTTATCTCATATCTTCCGGAGATTCTCCAGTCAAAAACACATTCAATATAGGATTGGGATTTGAATTCTGAGGTTTTTTTCCTAACTTGGCGGAAACCCATTCTTCATGTCCCATGAAACTTTCTGAAAAATATCTGAGGCCAGCCGTCTTCATGACGACCGGCCTCTTTGCGATTTTCGCAATCCTATATTTCATACCCGTAAATATCCCTCATAAGATTGCCTTCCCGCTGATTGTGCTGTCAGTGGCTTCTTTCTGGATGGTGCCGTATCAGATTGTTCTGGCAATGCTGTTTTCGGCAGCGGGAGACTACATGGGTTCGTGCGGCAATTTCATGTTCCAGCTCGGATTCTTCGCTGCGGCCCATCTGTGTTTCATCCTCTATTTCTACAGCAGGTTCAAGGAGAAAATCCTGGAAAAAGCCAGAAAGAGCAGCATAATGAAGGGTTTCATATTTCTGGTAGTCATATGTATTACAGCTCTGATTTATTTCTGTATAACGGTCATCGTTCCTATGGTGCCGGAACAGGGGGCCAAGGCCGCTGTAATAACATATATCGTCATCATTTCATTAATGTTCTCAGGCTCCCTCGTCCAAAGAAGCACATTATATGCATTGGGAGGCACATTGTTCGTCTTCTCGGACTTCATTCTGGCATGGAACAAATTCGTGGAGCCGATAGAAGCCGAACGGTACCTCATAATGATACCGTACTATCTGGGCCAATGGCTTCTGTTTGTCAGATCGACAAATTACAGGATACACACCGATCTGAGAATCAAAAGGTTTTGATGCGTAGATTATTCCAGATTATCCTGTTTCAGATGCTCTACATATGCGTTTATGCGCTGCAATTCCATCGGAATCTTTATATTCTGAGGGCAATGGCTGACGCAGGTATTGCATCCAATGCAGTGGTCGGCCTGACGGAGCTTTTCAACAGCCCTGTCATATCCGACCAGAAAAGCCTTTCTTGACTTTCTGTAATTTTCATCCGATGCGGCACGCACGACATTTCCTTCATTGACACATTTGTTGTAATGAAGGAGAATTGCCGGAATATCTATTCCGTAAGGGCAAGGCATACAGTATTTGCAGTCATTACACGGAATGGTAGGATACTTCATCATCAGCTGCGCCGTTTCCTCCAGGAACTCAAGCTCCTGCTCGTCCAGAAGTCTTAAAGGAGAATAGGTTTTAAGATTGTCCTGAAGATGTTCCATATAAGTCATTCCGCTGAGTACGCACAGAACATCCGGATATGTCCCGGCAAAACGGAAAGCCCATGAAGCCACACTTTCACCCGGATTGCGCGTTTTCAATGTCTCGGCAACATGATCCGGGACCTTGGATAGACGGCCTCCGAGGAGAGGTTCCATAATTACCGAAGGTATCCCTCTCTTGTGAAGTTCCGAATAAAGATACTCCGCATCGGTATTATTGCCAGTGGCATGACGCCAGTCCACATAGTTCAGCTGAATCTGGACGAAATCCCAATGGACTGTCTCATGCAGGCCCATCATGTAGTCGAAGCATTCCTTGTTTCCATGGAAAGAAAAGCCGAGATTGCGTATTTTCCCCTTTTTCCGTTCTTCCATAAGAAAATCAAGCATTCCGTTATCCACATATCTTTCATTGAAATGCTTTATTCCTCCTCCACCTATGGAATGGAGAAGATAGTAGTCTATATAGTCTGTCTGAAGATTCTCGAAAGACTTCCTGTACATCAACATGGAATTTTCCCTTGTCCAGTTGCTAAAATTGGAAAGTTTCGTGGCAATGAAGTAAGATTCTCTCGGATGCCTTGCCAGAGCAACTGCAGTAGCCTTTTCGCTTTGACCCTGCAGATATACCGGAGCCGTATCGAAATAATTTACGCCATGCTCGATGGCATAGTCAACCAGTCTGTTGACGGCATCCTGATCAACGACGTCCTTGCCGTCCTGATTCCTTGTCATCGGCCATCTCATACATCCGTAACCGAGTATGCTTACCTTGTCTCCGTTTCCCGGATTGGTCCTGTATGTCATTCCGCCTTCCGTACCGGAGGTCACAGCCGAAGATGTCGTTGCTGCACCGCTGCATCCGGCAGCAAGTCCCAATGTAAGTGCGGATAATCCTGCAGACTTGAGAAAATCACGTCTGCCAATCACTTTTGCCGTATTGTCTTTTGAATTCATAGCCTGCTGTGTTTCAAATCGTTTTATGGACCTCATGTCCGTGCACCGTTATAGCGCTGAACGGTCTTGACGGGCACAGATACTCACATGCACCGCAACCGATGCAGTGTTCTTCATTCACTACCGGTATCCTTGCGGAATTTTTGTCTTCCGGATTCTTATAGACCATCGATATTGCTCCTGTAGGACAATGTCTTGCACAATTTCCGCACTTGACACCATCTGAATATGCCAGACAATTGTCGTATGTGACTTCCGCATGTCCTATCTGGATTGAAGATTTCTCTTCCTTCGAAACGGCAACAATTGCACCTGCAGGACAGATATCCGAGCATGTCGTGCATTCAGGACGGCAGAACCCCCGCTCAAATGACATTTCAGGCTGCATAAGAGTCAGCAGGGATACAGAAGGCCTCAATACTCCGTTCGGACATGCAGACACACACAACTGGCATGCAGTGCAATGCTGTTCGAAATTTCTTATGCTCATGGATCCGGCGGGTTTCAGAGGTGCGCGGCGCTGCGGTATTTCCTTTTTCTGTATTTTTGCCAGTCCTCCGTCTACCTTCATCTCCTGAGCCTTGACCGTTGCCGCTGCCGTTGCCATTACTGTCGATGCGATGAACATTCTCCGCCCCTGATTTTGCGGCTCCGTACTTGACTCCCGGGATTTGCTCCTTCCATATCTGAATCTATAGCTTATCGCCCCCTCCGAGCATGCATCGATACAATCCATGCATGCCACGCACCGGCTGTAATCTATCGTATGCTCTTTCATATTTATGCAGGAGGACTTGCACCGACGGCTGCATAGACCGCAGTTCCTGCATTTATCAGTATCTATGACCGGGACAAAGACGGAAAATCTGGATACCAGGCCCAAAAGCGTCCCGACAGGACATACCGTATTGCAGTACATCCTGCCTTTCTTCCATGCAAAGATAAAGAAGACTATGAGTGTGACGACTGAAACAATCACAGTTGACAGGCCTTTGAACCAGATGTCCCGGGAATAAAATGAATAGCTTTCATAATGCTCGGCTACGAACGCGAACAAATTGTTGAACGCCTGATATACCAGTGCGAACAATGTTCCTGCAATCCTGCCGTACGCGCTATAGGGAGCAAGAATGGCGACAAAGACATGTATGCCTGCGATAAGGGCGATGATAAATGCCGCAAGGAAAGCATATCTGACCCAGTTTCTGGCAGGAGAATAGGAAAAACGGTATCTGTTTTTCTTTTTCAACTTTCCGCGGAACCAGGATATGATATCCTGAAAAACACCCATCGGACATATCACAGAACAATAAACCCTGCCGAAAAGCAAGGTAAGAACAATAAGCAACGCCACAATCCCGACATTCATTGCAAGCAGAGCAGGAAGGAACTGCAGCCTGGCAAGCCAGCCGAAAATGGGATGAAGCGCTCCTGTTACATCCATGAACAGCAATGTTATGCACAAAAAGCATATTGCCGCAAGGACAATCCGAATTTTTCTAAGCATTTCAATAGAGATTTACGGTGCAAATTTAATAAAAAACGGGCGTGCTATGCTCCTTTGCGAAGAATTTTAGGAAATACAACTGCAAAAATCGTTATACAGCAAATGGCGGCAATCGCATCAGCGAACGACTCAGCAAGATATACGCCTTCCACATTAAAAAAACGAGGCAGAATAAAAGCGAACGGTACAAGGAGTATCACTTTTCTCAACAATGCTATGAATAATGAAATCCTGGCTTCGCCCAAAGCTATGAATGTATTCTGGCAAGCGCGCTGCATTCCGAATATGACGGAACCGGCCAGGAACAACGGCGCCATATGTTTTACCTGGGCGACAAGATCCGGGTCATCCGTAAAAAAAGAAGCCAGCACCCCAGGGAAAAGTATCATGAAAAGCATCAGAATGAAATTGAAAAAGAACATTACCGTAACAGATATCCGGAAGCATTGTCTGACCCTGTCACTGTTTCCCCATCCGAAATTGTAGCTCACTACAGGAATGAAACCTTGCGCGAATCCTGTAAGCGGTACGCTTCCGAACATCATGGCACTCTGCAGAATCGTGAGTGTGCTTACATATATATCGCCATAGTGTTTCAGATTCCCGTTCAATACAAAACCTACTATAGGGACTATCGTAAAAAGATTAGAATTTCATAACGAATTGATTGCCAATGTAATATAAAATTTGTATCTTAGCTAAAGATAAAAAGAATACCTCCAATTGCCCTAGAAAAGCCAAATTTGGAGGTATCGCAAAAATTA